>JAOZKO010000051.1 GCA_029935325.1 Bacteroidales bacterium | reverse complement strand
TTCCCAACTTCACCATCTCCCAGCCCAAAAGTGAAGGCTTCACGTGCCGTGCAAAACCTCACAACCTCATACAAATAGTCCTAAAATCACAATATTCACAAGCTCTATCGCTTTCGCGTTGAGTAAATGGAACTTCTGGATTAAGGATTTCTTGAATAAGTATTATTAAATCTTCCTCAAATCGGACTATGTTCTCTGCAGAAATAATTTCATTTTTATACAGACTTAATGGATAGAAATTGCTATGATTTTTCAGAGCAGTAATCCCACTGGTTAAGAGGTAATTCTCAGGTTTTTTATCCCAATACATCCAAGCATACATCATTAACTGAAAAGCTTTGTCGTATTTGTCGTTAAACATATACTCCCATTGGTCTGTCCCCCGAAAATTAGTAATTCTAAGGTCAGAGTCTTTTACAGTACCAGTTTTATAATCTACAATTCGAATATTTGTTCCGGCAGCAGTTGGAATCTCATCAATACGGTCGGCGCTACCTCTAAAATTAATCGTAATATCTTTATTCAGTATTTTGAAATTCAATGCTTTAGAAAGGTTTTCCTCAAGTCCAATAACTTTAGTGTCAGTATTACTTTTCAAATACTCCTTTTCCTTCTTTATAAAGTTTTCAATGTATTGCTCAAGAATCTTTCTAGTTAAATAATTCCTGCCATTTTCAGTATTTTCCTTACCAAAGAGTTCATCTAATTTATTCTTAAAAATATCTTTTACATCAAGCAGTGTTTTTTCAAATTCATCAAGGCTAATGTTATTGCCTTTAGTTGGCTTAAATAGGTCTTCTAAAGTTTCATGAACAATATTTCCTTGAGTATTATAGGCCATATTCTCTTCTACTTCATTATCCTTTTTGAGCTTCATTATTTTCTGAAGATAAAAAAGGTAAGAGCATTTTTTATAAGTGTTCAAACTTGAAGGTGAAAATCCATTTCCAGTGGCAAGCTGCATGATTTTATCAATAATTTCATCGGTTTTATCAATGATTATACTCTCGGCTTTATCATCAGCCTTATTTGCAACTTTTACCATATGATGTTTAATGGAAATATTCTTATTTACCTCAGGTATTTCCAATTCTAGTTGCTTAATAAATCGGCTAGCTTCGCTGCTATGCATTCCACTTGTACTGCGGCTATATATTAGGTTGATATTCTCAGCTCTTTGCAAAAGCCTATAAAAGTGGTAAGCAACAATTGCATCATTATCAATAGGTAAGGGGAGATTGAATTCCTTTTTTATATCAAACAGTATAAAACTTTGGTATGCTTGTGTTTTAGGTAAAATTCCTTCATTTGTAGAAACTAGAATAATATTTTTGAAATCTAAAGTTCGAGTTTCGAGCATTCCCATTATCTGCAACCCTTCAAGAGGTTCGCCACTAAAAGGAATAGGTGATTGGTTTATTGCATTCTGAATCCACCGCTTTAAAGTATTTAATCTTTCAATTTGGTCGAAGTTGCTTAAGGTAGATTTTAATGATAAAATAACTTCCAAGAAGTGATCTATAAAATGCTCGTCAATATCTTTCGTTATTTCATTTCCAATGGTTTCAAAAATTTCAATAATTACATCTAAAACTGAAATTATATCTTGATTTACATTCTGAATTATTCGAAATAGTTTTTCTAGAGGATTATCTATCAATTTTGCAGCACTGTAGAAATTTGCATCTAAGCTCAGCTTGCTTATATTATTCTTATGCAAATATTTGATAAGCTCAGTGGTGCTATTTTTCTTACTTAAATTCAAGTATTTTTGGATAATAGGATGCTGGATAAAAGCAGTAAGATGTCTATGGTAAATACTTAATGTGGAATCTTGCTCTCCCTTGAACTGATAGTCTGAATATAGGTTTATAATTCTTATAATCAGTTCATAACCACTATGAAGCCTAAGAGGGTAGGACATTGTAAGATTGAATTTTTTAATTTCAGTGGGGATAGAATTTATCATGGGAATCATTAAATCCTCATTGGCTAATATCACAGCAGTTTGATCTTCTTTAAATTCTCCTGATATAATGTTATTTTGTAATAATTGGGATGCAAATTTCACCTGAGCAATATTGCCATCAATACCAAATATATTAATCTTCTTTGTTGTTTCTTGCCAGAAATCATTTACGAAACTCAACTTCTTACGATCTTGGTTTTTCAACTGTTTACGTAAGAATAAGCCTGCTTCATGATTTGGATTATCAAAATAATATTTGTCAATATCCCAGAATACTTGAGTGTTATATTGCTCTTTCAACTGATTGAATATTTTATCTTCAGATGGGCTTAGAGCGTTAAAACCAACAATAAATATTCTTTTGAAAGTTAATTTAGTTTTACTCAATTGCTCTGAAAATAATCGATAAGCCATACCTTGATATGCTTTATTTTCAGATAGAAGCAGTTGGCGAAATTCATTATAATAAGTTTCTAAGCTTTCATAAAACTTAATATAACTTCGTTCTTGATCTGTTAATTTTTCAGGATCCAATTCCCAAGTTGCTATTTTTTTCGCATCGCTCAAATATCTAAAAAGTTTGTCAACAGGAGCAAGGTATAGGTCTATTTCATTAAAATCGCTAATTAATAGCTCTGCCCAACTGCTAAATTGATCAATACTTTGTTTGTTCTTGCCTTCTATTTTCTTATGAACGTCATAAAGCTTTACAAGTAATTCTATTTGAGGTGTCTCTTGTATTTGCAAGTTCTCAAAAACGAAATCATTAACGGCACTTATTTGGGGAGCCCAGATAGGTTCGTCAATTTCCTTTGCTAAATAACGATTTAGGTAAAGTTTTGCCCGACGATTTGGTAATAAAATTAGGGTATTCTTGAGCTCATCTCCATTGAGCTTTACCAATTGTTCCCCTATTTCTTCTAAAAAAGCTTTCATTATATTACTCCTTGATTGAGTTTTAATATTTTTTTCAAGCACGATTATGTGCTAATAATAAAGTTTCAGGTTTCCCACAATCAAACCAATAATCATTATCATGTTTATAGGCTAATATATTATGGTCTTTTCCTTCTTCCAGATAGAATGGAATAATAGAGGATTTCTTAATTTCCAATTTATTTATTAGAGACATATTAATCCAGTGAATCCCACTGAAAGCAAGCTCATTACTATTTTTACTTTCTCGGCACGAGATTTCCTCATCAGTATTTCTATTCCTCCATCCAACTAATATATTATCAGAATTGAAAAGTAAATACCTAGAAGTTAACCGATTCCTCACAGCAAGAGTAGCGGCTGCATTTTGCTCAATATGAAAATCTAACATTTTCTGAATATCAATATTTGAAATTACATCCACATTATAAAGCAATACATTATCATCTTTGTCAAAAAAATGTGCTGCCTTGGCTAATCCGCCTGCAGTATCAAGGAGATTTTCCTCGTAGCTTAGCTGAATGTCTAGGCCGAAATTATTATTGCTTTCCAAATACTCCTCAATCTTATTTGCAAAATGATGAGTGTTAATAACAAACTTTGTTATTCCCTGCTGAGCCAAAAAATTGAGATTGTATCCCAATAGGGTGTTATCCTTAAAAGGAGCTAAAGCTTTGGGTTTGTCTTTTGTAATTGGGAATAATCGCGTGCCCAAGCCCGCCGCAAAAATCATGGCTTTCATATACCTATGCTAATTTGTTACTATAATTTTTAGACTAATTTATTATGCCCGAAAGTAGGAAAAAAACAAATGCCAAAAGAATGATTTTTTTTGAACTTATTCTAAATTTTCTATATTAATAGTTGAGGTTTTCGGAGGGGACGTATTTTAGTACCTCAAGCAAACAACTCAAACACAGCCTTTGCTTTTAATAAGCTTTCTTGATACTCATCTTCAGCATTGCTTTTATATGTTATTGCTCCTCCAGTGCTTAGACTTAGGTATTTGTTTGTTTCATTATAAAGCAGACTTCTAATTATTACATTAAAATCAAAATTACCATCGGGGTCGATATAACCTACTGAACCAGAGAATAGACCTCTTTTTGTTTTTTCGTATTTTTCTATCAGTTCCATAGCTTTTACCTTTGGAGCTCCTGTCATGCTTCCCATTGGGAAACTGCTTTTTAAAACATCAGCAAAGCTAGTATTAGATTTTAATTTGCCACTGATGCTAGAAATCATTTGATGCACTTGAGGGAAACTGTATATCGCACAGAGCTCATCAACATTAATGCTATTGTCCTCTGATATCTTTGATAAGTCATTCCTTACAAGGTCAACTATCATAATATTTTCAGCTCTTTCCTTGCTATTGTTTTGGAGTTCATGCTTTATTTCGTCATCCTTTTTAGTGTCCTTCGATCGCTTTGCAGTTCCTTTTATGGGCTGCGAAATTACTTTGCCATCTACATTCTGAATATATCTTTCAGGACTAGCACAAATTAGATAATGATTATTCTCTTTAACATAAGCAGAGAAAGGAGCAGGGGAGATACTATTTAATTTTTTATAGGTCTGAAAAGGTGATATTTGTGCATTCTCACAATAAAACTCTTGACAAAAATTCATCTCATAAATATCTCCTTGCTTAATATGTTGGCGTATCATTTCAATACTATCAATATACTCTTTGCTGCTAAACCTATGTGTAAATTTTAATGAGACATCTGGGATGCTTTGCTTATGATTATTGTCTTGTGTGAGTTTCGAAAATAATAACTCAGCTTCAACCTGGCCAACACTTTCATGTTTAAGTAAATCAATACTATCAGAAGCAAGAATTAGGAATTTAGGTATAAAGAAATAGAATATAGGGAAGTTTAATAAATCTATATTATTAGAGCCTAAGTCTTCAATATTATTCTTTAAATCATAACTGATAAAACCAAAGATCCACTCATTCTGATGTTTTTTCTGGAAGCTTGAAAGCCTGCTAAAACAGTTAGTATCAGAACTATCGCATTTAATGAAGTCAGAATGCCCAAAGGCATTTATCCATTTATACTGAGTATTAGAGTCTTTACTGAAATTATTGGAATTTAGAAGGCAGCAACTATCAAAATCATCAATAATATTGTTAATTCCATCAAGGATATCCTTTTCTTGTAATATTTCTATACTTTTATAAAGTTGCATACAATGCAAAGGAAATAAAAAATAGTATTCAATAGACATACTTATATGGTTCTCCACTTTCAACTTTAATTAGTATTTATTTGTGATTTCTTAATGATATTATTACTGTTTCATAACAATAATGAATCTATATCGAAAACAAAGTTTCCTAAAAGATATATTAATTCACAAAATGTATAGTGCTAATTATTAGCGCCTTATAATTCTATAAAAACATGACAATCATGACAATCATGTCTGAAATGATTTTCTGGAGTGTTTCCAATAATAGTGTCAAGAGCGAAAAAATATTCTTTCAACTATGAGATAAATAATTATAGTAGTGATATTTACTATAATAATATTAAAAATTTAACGATTTAATAGAAATATGATTAAATATGAGGTTAAAAAAAAATTATCTTTGCCGTTTGGGTGATTGTAAAAACGAATATTGATAATAATGGATTTTGATTTTTCGGAAATAAAGTTTCATGGTGATGATGAGCTAGATGAGGTAATTCAACGTTTGCTTGATGAGCCTACTATATATCGTATTAGTAGATTTTTGAATAATGATATTAGTGAAGAAAAAACTCGAGAACTACTTGAGTCATTTGGCTTAGTGCGTGATTTCCAGATTGATTTTATCCTTAATATTATAAAACGACTTATTGCTAAAAACATTGATGAGCTTAGCTCTGATGGTGCTGATAAACTCAGCCACAGTAGGGATAGTAAATATGTATTTATTACAAATCATCGTAATATTGTAATGGACGCTTCTCTTCTTAATCATGAACTGCATAAAACATTTGGTGAAGATTTTGAATCTACTGCCATTGCAATTGGAGATAATTTACTAAGTATTCCTTGGGTTAAAGATATGGCCCGATTGAATAAAAGTTTTGTGGTTATTCGCGGATCTAGTGTTCAGAATATGCTTGAGAATACCAAAAAATTGTCACATTATATGCGTCAATTAGTGCTGAATAAGAATAGCTCAGTATGGATAGCTCAGCGCGAAGGAAGAACAAAGGATGGAAATGATATTACTCAACAGGGACTTCTTAAGATGCTTCAAATGTCTGGGGAAAAGGACTTTGTTAAAAATTATTCGGAGTTAAACCTTGTGCCAGTTGCCATAAGTTATGAGTATGACCCTTGTGTTAAAGATAAAGTAAAGGAACTTGCTTCTATTGAAAATACTGGATCGTATATAAAAGGACCATTAGATGATTTTAATAGTATGTATAATGGTATGATGGGCTATAAAGGTCGTGTACATTATAGTTTTGGCAATCTAATAACCCCAGAGGTTTTGCAACAAATTGATGGAGATATACCTAGAAATGAAAAAATCCATGGCTTAGCAAAAATAATTGATGATTTTATACATTCGAATTATCGCTTATGGCCTAATAATTTTATTGCCGCAGATATGCTTAATAGTAAAGAGCAGTTTGTTGGTAAATACGATATTGAAGACAAACATAAGTTTGATACTCTAATGTCAGAAACACTAGACGATTTAGAAGGTGATGCAGTACAAAACAAAAGAATATTCCTTACAATGTTTGCAAATCCTGTGAAGAATGCCCATAAATTGAAATCAGAATTTACTTTTGATTTTTAGTAGCTTTCTTAAGCTAAAAATATCCTATCTTTACCGCTGTATAATTTTTTGCTGATTCTAACGTTCAACATAATTATGCTCTATATAAATAATGAAAACTTATGAGGTATATATTATTATCATTTCTTGTTTTCTTAACAGTATATCAGCTTAAAGCACAGGCTCCCAAATATAGTAATGAATTCCTTGCTATTGGTGTAGGAGCAAGAGCTTTAGGGATGTCAAATTCTGTTGTTGCAAGTAGCTCCGATATTTTTTCTGCTTATTGGAACCCCTCAGGTCTTCTTGGAATTACTACAAATAGGGAAGTGGCACTAATGCATTCTGAATATTTTGCTGGAATTGCTAAATATGATTTTGGAGCTTTTGCTGTAAAGTTTAACGACAAAAGTGCTGGTTCAATTTCAATGATTCGATTTGGAGTAGATGATATACCAAATACTTCTGAGTTAATAGATGGACAAGGTAATATTAATTATGATAGAGTTACAACCTTTAGCTCAGCAGATTATGCTTTTTTACTATCATATGCTCGCAAAACTAATATTGAAGGCCTAAACCTAGGAGGAAGTGCTAAAATTATACGTAGGAAAGTTGGAGATTTTGGTTCTTCATGGGGCTTTGGTGTGGATTTCTCTGCCCAATATCGTAAGGATAAGTGGATTATGGGGTTGATGTTGCGTGATATTACAACCACCTTTAATGCTTGGAGTTATCAGTTAGATGATAAAATGAAAGAAGCATTTACAAGAACAGGAAATACAATTCCAGTAAATAGTACTGAAATAACTTTGCCGCGGGCAATATTTGGAATAGGTAGGAATTTTAGTTTTAATACCAATTTTGGACTTCTTACGGAATTGAATATTGATTTTACATCAGATGGTAAAAGAAATGTTCTAATAAAATCCAATACAATTAGTATAGATCCACATTTGGGCCTTGAGTTTGATTATAAAAAAGTAGTTTTTATAAGAGCAGGTATTGGAAATATTCAAAAAGAAACTATGCCAGATAATATCAAGCGAACTAGCTTCCAACCTAATATTGGACTTGGAATAGTGATAAAGAAAGTTCTAAGTATAGACTACGCTTTTACTGATATTGGTAATCAATCCATTGCTTTGTATTCTAATGTATTTACCCTGAAGTATAGTTTTAATGTGAAAAAAAGTGAGGAGGACTAATAGATGTATAAAAAACTACTATATTTAATATTGTTTTTATCAATTACTGTGAGTATATCAGCACAGAACTTTGGTAATGAGTGGATAAATTATAATCAATCATATTATAAATTTCCAATTGTAGAAAGTGGTATTTATAGAATTTCATATTCTCAACTTATTAATGCCGGTATACCAATACAAAGTATAAATAGCCCAAAAAACTTTCAAATATTTGGTAGGGGGGAGGAGCTTGCTATTTATGTTAATAACGAACAAAGTGGAGTTTTCTCTCCATCAGATTATATAGAGTTTTACGCACAAAAAAATGACGGTTGGTATGATAGTGCATTGTTTAAATCTGCATCTAATCAGGCAAATACAGAATACAGCTTTTTTACAGATACAGCATTCTACTATTTTACATGGAATAGTTTGGTGACTAATAATCGTTTAACAGTGAGCAATGACGTAAACTATTCTTCATATACAGCTTCTAACTATTTTATCTATAATTCAAAAACTTATTTTAATAAATATTATATCGAGGGAGAGAAAATGTTTATTGGTGGCGGGACTTATATTTCAGATCCCGAATATGCTAATGGAGAGGGTTGGTATGATTATGCCATAAGTTTAGGCTCTAGTAGAATAAAAAGTGTGAGTACTAAAAATGTTTATACAGCAGGTCCTCCAGCTTATGCATTCTATGAAGTTATGGGGGCTTCTAATTATTATGATACAAATAATCCTATCCCATATAATCACCATTTGCGTGTATCTGTTGCTGGGGTTACTACTGACTCTCTTTATAATGGTTATAGTAGGTTGATTTTAAATACTCAGTTGAGTAATGCAGCTCTTGGAAATAATTCTACAGATTTCACCTTTAGCTCAATTAATGATTTAACTTCTAATGCTGATAGGTTTGCAGTGCCATATATTAGAATTGAATATCCACATAATCCAGACCTTGAAAGTGCTGATGAGTTTTATTTGAAGGTAAATGATGCTAGTGGGCAGTCAAAATCATATTTTAATTTCAGTAACTTTACTGGAGGAACCAATGCAATACTTTATGATATTGATAATGATATTAAAATTAAAGTAACTAATAATTCCTCTAATTATCAAGTGCTGATACCAAATACTGGAGGGCAAAAAAATTGTTTTATAGCTGGGCAGAATAATATTCATAATGTAATAGGTATGCAAGCAGTAAGCTCTAATGCTAAATTCACAAACCTTATTACACTAAATCCTAATGCTGATTATATTATTATTTCCCATAAATCACTTTTACACAATGGTGGTAATTATGCCACAGCAACAGATTATGCTGCTTATCGCAATAGCGTTGGTTATAATACATTAATAGTTGACGTTGAAGACTTATATCATCAGTTTTCATTTGGTATTCGTAAAAATCCATTGGCCATAAGAAACTTCATAAGAGCACTTGGACAGACATATTCTTATAATCAATACAAAGGATTGTTCCTAATTGGAAAATCATATCGTGCTTCACAATATCGTAATAATTCTTCCCTATTTACAAATACAAAGGTGCCAACAATGGGGGAACCACCCTCTGATATTCAGATTGTGAGTGGTCTAGTTGATAATTTCTATCAGCCAGCAATTCCCATAGGTAGGTTAAGTGCTAGTACATTAGATCATGTGGATTTATACCTTGACAAAATGGTATTGCATGAAGATAGAAACCTAAACCCTCAAGATATGTGGATGAAGCGCGTTTTGCATTTTAGTGGAGGAAGTAATGCTAGTGAACAGAGCGATATTTCTACTTATCTTAATAATTACAGAATAATTATTGAAGATACTTCCTTTGGAGCTAGTGTAACAACATTTTATAAGACTACAACTGACCCAATTCAAATAAACTTAAGCGATCTAATAAAGTATTATGTAAATAATGGAGTTACATTAATGACATTTTATGGTCATGCCGCTGGTATTGGTTTCGATATAAGTATTGATAATCCTGCTGATTATAATAATTATGGTAAATATCCATTTCTATTAGCTAATAGCTGCTATGCTGGTGATATATTTCAAAATACGGGTAGCGGAGTTGCAAACTCCTCCGAAGAATTTGTTTTGATCAGAGATAAAGGGATGATAGCTTATTTGGCTTCTGTTACACCAGCATACCTTGGTACATTAAATATTTATTCTTCAAATCTATATAAAGGATTTTCATATAAATATTATGGAGAAACCATTGGGTACAATATGCAAAGAACCATTCAAACTATTCAAGGAAGTGGTGCAACTATAAAGGATATTTGCCTAGAAATGACTTTGCATGGAGACCCAGTACTGAAACTCAACCCTGCGCCAAAGTCTGATTTTATGATTAATCAGAACTCTGTTTTTTATACACCTGATGTAGTTTCAACGGAAGTAGATAGCTTTGATTTTAATGTTATAATATCTAATAGAGGAATGGCAATTTCGGATTCTCTTATAATAGAAATAAGGAGGGCTTACCCAAATAATGATAGCTTAGATAGATACGACTTTCTTATTCCTAGTCCCAAATATAAGGATACTATAAAAGTTAGAATGCCTATAAATAGAGCCTTTGGTGTAGGTAATAATAATATCAATGTTACTATTGATAGCTATAATTATGTTGATGAAATGGATGAAAACAATAATAATTACACCTATATATTGAATATTAAAGCCGCTGACCTAAGCCCTGTATTTCCTCATAAGTTTGCAATTGTCTCAGATCAGAATGTTACACTAAAAGCCTCAACATTTTACCCTTTTACACCAACTTTGGACTATGTTTTTGAGATAGATACTAGTGATTATTTTAATTCGCCTACCAAACTAAGTCATAAAATACAAAGTAGTGGAGGGGTTATAGAATGGACACCTCAATTAATATTATCAGATAGTATAGTTTATTATTGGAGAGTAAGCCTTGATTCAAATGCACAACGAGACTTTAATTGGAGGAATAGTTCTTTTCAGTATATATCTGGGCAAAATGGCTGGTCACAAGCTCATTATTATCAGTTTAGAAATAATGATTATCAATTTACAAGTTTTATAGAACCGCAGCGAACATTTGCCTTTGTAGATGATATTAAAATACTAAATGCTCAAACTGGAATTTGGCCAAAGATTGCATGGACAGAGATATATTTAAAAGTAAATTATAATTTTTTTAGTCAGTGGGGATGTATTCCATATAATAGAGGAGGAGTAAAGCTATTTGTGATAAATGAAGTTTCATCTGATTTTTGGATATCACAAAATCAAGGTACAGCCTTAGGTCCTTATGATAATCTTCATTGCAAATGGTATAACCTTGCTAGCTTTGATTTTCCTACGGAAACAACTAATCTCACTAGTAGGGGGCTCGGTATTGTAGAGGATACAGTTTGGTTTCAGCGTATTGCAGATTTTTTAGCTCAAGTACCTGATGATAATATGGTAATGGCAATGAGCTTTAATAATGCAAACCCTCAAACATGGCCTGAGTATTTGTATAAAGCCTTTGATACTATCGGTAGTTCATATATTAGAAATATCCAAAATGACCGTCCATTTATTATATATGGAAAAAAAGGAGCTTTTGGAAGTGCAAATGAAGTAATAGCTAGCAGTGATTCGTCAGCTGTTGTACTAATTGATAGCATTAAATCTAATTGGAATGAAGGAAAGATCACTACGCCAATTATTGGCCCTACTCGTAAATGGACATCCTTGCATTGGAAGCAGCATAGCCTTGATTCTTATCCCAGTGATTCAGTTAGACTACAATTAGTTGGCATAAAAGCAGATCTTAGTGAGCATATTATTATCGATGGCTTGCCACCTGATAGTGCTGATATTCTGATGCTTAATAATAGAATGGATGCCGCTGTGTATCCGTATTGTAAACTTGTTTGTTATATGCGCGATGATTCATTACGAACACCAGCATATATTGATTATTGGCAAGTGCTTTATCAGCCTGTGCCTGAGGCTGCCATTGATCCATTAACTCATTTTGAGTTTTATTCAGATACATTAATGCAAGGTGATACTTTGCGTTTAGAACTTGCCTATCGTAATTTAAGTGATATTGATATGGATAGTTTGCTAGTGAAAGCTTGGGTTAAGGATGCGTATGGTAAAATATACCCTCTGGGTGAAAAACGTATTGAACCGCTTCTAAAGAACGCTATTATTATTGATTCAATTAATGTAGGTACAAATTCATGGTTAGGGCAATGTTTTTTGTTCTTTGAAATAAATCCCACAGATACTAGTACTGGTTATTACGATCAATTGGAATTGTCACATGATAATAATTCTGGAGATATTCCATTCTTTGTTGCAAGGGATAAAGAAAACCCATTATTGGATGTTACATTTGATGGAGTTCATATTTTGGATGGAGATATAGTTTCAGCACGGCCTGAAATACAAATATCATTGAGAGATGAAAGCAAATTTATGGCAATAAATGATACTTCCCTTTTTAAAATTAGAATAAAGAAGAATACTGAGGTTGATTTCTCAAATGTTTATTTTTCTGATATAAAAAACGTTTTAGAATTTATACCAGCAGAATTACCTGATAATAGTGCTCAGGTAATTTATAGACCCGAAATGGAGGATGGTGAGTATCAGTTATTAATTTATGCCAACGATGCTTCACGAAATAAATCTGGAGATAATGGTTATAAAATTGACTTTGTAATAATAAATAAAGCCACCATCACTCAAATGATGAATTGGCCTAATCCATTCTCTGATAAAACTCATTTTGTATTTACACTTACAGGCTCTAGCTTGCCCGATTATATGAAAATACAGATTATGACAGTCACAGGTAAGCTAGTGCGTGAGATAGACATGAATGAGCTAGGTCCACTGCATATTGGTAGAAATATAACTGAATACGCCTGGGATGGCAAAGATGAGTTTGGTGACCAATTGGCAAATGGAGTGTATTTATATAGAGTTGTCACTCGCCTTAATGGAGAAAGTATAGAGAATAGAGAGTCAGGTGCAGATCAGTATTTTAAGAAGAATTTTGGTAAGATGTATTTAATGAGGTAGCTCTTTTTGAATTATGATAAAAAAAGC
>JAOZKO010000265.1 GCA_029935325.1 Bacteroidales bacterium | reverse complement strand
CATTGCTTAAATTATTAATTATTCTAAGAGGCTAATCTAATAAGAATAAACGTTCAGCCTACATTAAATTAGGCATGGAGCATATCGCGTGTTGTCTGTCTGGGCTTTTCTTTGCGGAGGGGCAGACATACTCTTGCTGCAAAAGGCTTTTGCGATGGGTTTTGACGTTTGCAGGATGTGTATGGCTGCTTTGGCGAGGGTTTAAATTTCATTATTTTTTTATAACTTTTACAGCCAATTTACTACCGTTATTAATACTAATATTTATTAGATATATTCCTTTGGCTAAGCTTGTTAAATTTAGTTTAATTGTCTTTCTGTTTGCATATTTTTTGTTAAATAATAATCTTCCACTAAAATCAAAAACTGAAACCTCAATATCACCATCAACTAATTTATCAAACTGTAGGCTAACAAAATCAGAAGTTGGATTAGGGTAAGCTATTATATCAATCGTTTTCAAAATCCCTTTCTCTTCAAACCCAATATGATATAGCGTATCTGCTCCATTTGGCAAAGCAAAACCATTGCTATCAGTTTTTACAAACCAGCCGCCAACTCCTGAGCGATAACTTCTGCCTACAATCAAATAGCCTCCATCATGAGCTCGACGCATTTTATATGGCTCTTCACGGAAATAGGGAAAATCTGCAATCCAGTTACCCCATTTATAATTTGTACCATTACCCATATTCATCAAATATGCTCCGCCATCATTAATATATGAACAAACTATCATTTCTCCTGTTTTTGAAGTATCTAAACCCCTGACATTGCCCAAGCTTGAATAATAACTTGGTCCACCAAAATACAAAGCTAGATTTCTAACAAACATCGTATCTTTTAATATGTTAAATAAACTATCCATAACACCTGTTTGATGATAACCATTATAGTATTTGTTACCATGAGCATCATATACAATTGGTGTGTCGACTTTAAGTAATGAGAAATAATACTTATTTTGGCTCAAAGGCAATAGGTCTATCAAGGGATAACTAGTGGATGTTTGACTAACCAACTTCCTCCATTCCCAATTAAACATAGAGTCTGTTTTGAGTAAATAATATGACCTTAAATCTCCCGAAAAATAATTCACTCCACCAACAATATAGCCTCCATCTTTTTGCTCCATTAGCAAACCAATACTAGGTGTAACAGGGTGTCCACCAATAAAATGACGTTTGCGAGACACTTCATTGCCTAAACTGTCATAACGGATTAAGCCAATATATGTCGTATCGGTATATAAATAGATGTCAGAAGTATCATAAGGATTCAAATGCTTAGAATCTGATGGAATTAATGCGGCAATCGTAAAACCTCCATCTGTCTCAGGAACAACATTCCTTGGCCAATCTCCACTCTTTAAATAGGTGGTATCCTTATATGTTTTTTGCCAAATTGTATTCCCATCAGTATCAAATTTTGTATAAATAGCTACCCGCCAATCGTAATTTTTCCAATTATTATAGTCATTATCTACAAAACCTACATTTAAAAAATTGCCATCTGACAATTGTATCATTCCGGTATTTAATGTAAGGCTAAAATGGTCTCCTCTCATCACACTATCCGTTCTTTTCCAGATTATATTCCCTGAATAATCAACCTTTAACAACCCAAGTAATGTAGGATGATCTGGATCATAATAATAATGAGTTGAATCTCTAACATAAGCACTTACAAAGTATGCCGAATCCCAATCATTTACATCTGAAAAAGTATCGGAATATTTAATTCTATAAGTGGTATCTAAATATCCATTATTATTTTTAACTATAGGCAAATAATCTGATTTATGTATAAATGGAATATTCTCATCAATATTCAATTTCATTTGCCTAGGAACTTCACCTGGTAAAGGGAAGCGCACTTGCACTTCCCTTATCTGGGCATTCAAAATAATTGTTGTAAATAGTATATTTAACAAAAATATTATCCGCATAGTTTTATTTATTGATAATTAGTTTAGAAATTTTCACATCATTATTTATTACTGTTCTAATAAGATAAATACCATTAGATAAGTTACTAATATTTAATAAGCTTTTCTGTTGTGTAATAATCTGATTCAATACTATTCTTCCACTTACATCTGTTATCAATAATTGTACATCAGATATTGCATTATCAGGCATTATTACCCTTAGACTATTCTGTGCAGGGTTAGGATAATATTTAATACCTACTGTTGAGTTACTAATAATTTCAGAATTAGCTCTTCTCGCACTATTTTTGGAAGTAATAGGATAGTATGTATCAATCCAATTATAATCTGCATATTGTGATAATAATGACTTTGAAATTCCAGCTGCATAACTTTCTTGATCTTTCAATCCATTTAATATTGCTATTTGGGTTGTGGACATGGCTGCAAATTCACCATCATGATTTTCATAAATATCGAATAACACATTATTATATAAGTTGGAATAATCATCAATCTCATCTTGCTCATTAGTAGTTGTACTAATACTATTAAATAAGCTTTGTGCTGCATCTAAATCTCTTTCTGTAAACTCAATCTCTATTAATTGTATAGTGGAAATAAAATCGCCAATTGAGGTTAAATATTGCCTTACACTATCCATAGGAATTATATCCCTATTATATAATACATTTAATGAGCTATTCATTAGTCGCATATATTCGGTATTAATATTATCTACCTGCATCATCAATTGCTCATACTCACTTAATGATTCGGCAGCAGTATAAATATTATCAAGCTGTGGTTGAGTAAGTTTTTCTATTCTTTTATTTAAGGCTGTACGAACATCATTGGACTTAATACCATAACTGTTTGCCACTAGAATACCCTCAACCATATCTGTTATAAAAATATCATTTTCACAAGCCAAAGCCAAAATATCATGCGATGGTGTTGAATTTAATAATTCATTATATACATTATCTACATTTGAATATGAAACATTAAATACAAGATCGTACAAATAGTCATGACCTCCTGCATTTACTAAATCATTAAGTTGAACTTTAAGTGCTGAATAGCTAGATTCGTACATATGAATTGATTGTGGATCCATTAGAACAGCACAGTTCATTCCTTTGCAAGGCAATCGTGATTCACAATGAGGTGTGGTACTTGAAGTTAATTGGTCTGTACTTCGTGACACTGTATTATTTGAATAATAATGCAATTCATAAACCACTGGATTAGTAGGTTCAATATAATTAATATCAAATCCCGACAAACTACCCTCAACATAAAAATCGTGGTCAGAACCATTTACAAGACCCCTGTCTGGTGTACGATTAAAATTAGGCGAGGCATCTGTTGCAGACATGGAAAGTGCTCCCTGTTGATATTTACTCACACTATTGTTTATTAGAGCAGATGTGGTTGATATAGCACTCATATAATAGGCGGTATTATAACTACTAAAATTATTGCATAGGAATTTTAATCCTTGGTCTGGCAGATTAAACGGTGCATTCCCTCTATTTTTACCTTGTGCTCTTATTCCAAACTCACAATTAGTGAGATTGTTTCTGTAAATCTGATTAGTTTGAATTCCTGAGTTTTGGATTAAGATACCATAAGTTTGATTAACTCCTCCTCCAGAGTTCTGTATTGCAGTAATATTATTATTTTCTAAAGTAAACCCACTACAATCATCTAAATATATTCCATGTTTTTCAAAATTACTATAGTTATCATCAATAATTATAGTATTAGCATATACTTCGGCATTAGCACAGCCTTTTAGTGTAATAGCCTTTTGATTTGTTATATAATCATTGTTATTGTATGTATAAGAAATAAAGTCACAATAAGTAATTACAACATGATTAACACTACTTGATTGATTATTTGTAATAATAATAGCTCCTCCTGATTTATTACTGCTAGCAGGGAAACCACTAAATACACTATGCACGGAATTACCTAAATTATTAGTTCTGTCTGTAATCGAAATCTTAGAATGACTAGCTTGAATAGCAGTTGTTACAGAAGAACAAATATTTAAGAACTTACATCCAGAAAAACGTATGTTCTCAATATTATTTATTGTAAACCACGTTGTACTTGTACCAACACAACCTGTATTATAAAAAGTACAACCTCTGAAAAAACATAAATCATAAATGCCATTATTATATATATGGCTATATGCATTTAGTATTTTTTCGTTATTATAGAATACATTATATGA
>JAOZKO010000264.1:3123-4182 GCA_029935325.1 Bacteroidales bacterium | reverse complement strand
GTTTTGATTTAATTATCTAAATGAGTTTGTTAGAGAAAAGCCTATTGTCCTATTTTTTAATCCTCACATCAGATTCTTTAACCCTTTTCTGCAAAAACATATTTAATTGATTTACATCTAATTAACACTTATGTAGGTGGTAAAACGAGTATTGGTTTTATCTATATAGGTAGTTTTTATGTGGTAATATATTTTGCTATACTCTATTCTAAAACTAGTTTTGCCATATTGATAATGAATCTGATAATAATATGCACAACGACAGTATTAAACTAGTAGAAAAGAATAAGGCTTTAATTACAAAAGAATTAGAATCTATTCTCAGTAAATCAAGAGGAAAAATTCAAGCACTCAATGTCTTTGCTAGTAAAGTGAATGAGCAGAATACTACAAATAACATAACCCATAAATCCATGAAAACAATTAAACTAATTAAACTAATTATCGCAATACTATTTATTTCAAGCACAACCTCAGCCCAGGTAGCTATAAACACAACTGGCAATAATCCCGAGGCATCAGCTATGTTAGAAGTAACAAGCACATCTAAAGGTTTACTAATTCCAAGAATGACAGCAACGCAAAGGGGACAAATCAGCAGCCCTGCCACAGGTTTATTAATATTCCAAACCGATGGAACAGCAGGTTTTTATTATAATACCGGAGACCCATCTGCTCCCAATTGGATTCAGCTTTCGTCAACTTTAATTAGTCAACTAAAAGATGCCGACACCGACACCAAAATACAAGTAGAAGAAAGTGCCGATGAAGACAATATCCGCTTCGATGTTGCTGGTACAGAAGCTATGGTAATTGATAATGGTGGAAATGTTGGCATTGGTACCACTTCGCCATCAGCCAAACTTGAGGTAGTTGACGGTGCTCTACTATTATCTGGCACAAGCGGCTCAACCCCTACAAGCGGCAGTAGTGATCGCATGATGTGGATACCGGCAAAAGCTGCTTTTAGGGCAGGGAGTGTAACTGGAACACAATGGGATGACGGAAATATAGGTGGAAAATCCTTTGCCGTGGGAACTAATACAATCGCAAGTGGTA
>JAOZKO010000264.1:0-3023 GCA_029935325.1 Bacteroidales bacterium | reverse complement strand
TTCTACCGCAATGGGATGTAACACAACAGCTAAATCATATAGCGAAACCACTATAGGGCGTTATAATACAGACTATACACCAAATAGCGCTACACTCTGGAATGCTTCTGATCGATTATTTGTTATTGGCAACGGAACAGGTACAGGCGCAAACCAATCAAATGCTTTAGTGGTATTGAAAAATGGGAATACAGGTATTGGCTTTAGCACTCCAACAAATAAACTGGAAGTAAATGGTACACTAAAAGTGGGTGCTTATGTATTACCATCAACAGATGGTACAAACGGCCAAATCTTAAAAACTGATGGAAGTGGGGCATTGAGCTGGTCAGATGATAATAATGTCTCATTATGGACAGAAAATAGTGGAAATGTTTATAGAAGTTCAGGCAATGTGGGAATTGGCACTACTTCTCCTGCTCAAAAACTGGAGGTTGATGGAAACATCTTACAAACAGATGGGGATTATACAGCTACCGATCAGATTCGAGCTATTGATGGAGATGGATTAAAACTTTATGATGATGGTGGAAATGGAATTTTTATTGAGGATGGCGGACAGGTAGGTATTGGATCAACAAGCCCTTCCTGCCCTCTTGAAATTAATGGTTCAGGAAGTTTAACAGCCAGTTTTGGTTATTTAAATTCCTC
Source organism: Bacteroidales bacterium (assembly GCA_029935325.1). GTDB lineage: Bacteria > Bacteroidota > Bacteroidia > Bacteroidales > UBA1556 > UBA6267. Next base: position 2,372 of record JAOZKO010000264.1, on the reverse strand, counting down.
TGGCAATGTTGGAACTACTGGAACACAAGCCAATGATTATTCCATTAAGGCATCAGACCGTATTATGGCGTCAGAGTTTAACGCTGTATCAGACCAAAGGGTAAAAACAAGATTTAGTATAAGTGATAATGCCATGGATTTGCAGCGTATTAATCAATTGGAAGTAACCAACTATTCCTATATCGATACTGTAGCTAAAGGAAGCGACATGAGATTAGGTTTTATTGCCCAGCAAGTGGAAACCATTTTTCCTCAGGCAGTTAATACAAGTAGTCAATTTATTCCAAATATTTATAAATTATCGCAGAAGGTTATTTATGATTCGCTTGGCAACACCCAAAGTATAGCCATGAGTGCAGCCCACAATTTGAAAAAAGGAGATTTAATAAAGCTCTATGATGCAGATAAAATGCATAAATGCACGGTAATTGAAGTGGTTTCGCCAACAGAGTTCAAAATTGAAAGCATCAATAAAAATAATTCTCAAGTCTTTGTTTTTGGCAAAAAAGCAGATGATTTCCGTGCTGTAGATTACGATCGCATATTTGTATTGGGCATAAGTGCTATTCAGGAGCTTAGTAAGGAGCTGGAATTATTGAAAGCCGAGAATAAAAATCTCAAAGCCAATGATGCGAATATAGAAGCACGTCTTGATAGAATAGAGAGCATTATAAATACTCAGAGTCAAACTATGAAATAGAAAATTATGACAACAAAAATATTTGCATTAATAAGTTTATTTGGCGTATTTCAATTAAGTGCACAATCCACTTTTGTAAATAATGGCAGTAAATTGGTGGTTGCATCAGGAACTGTAATTGTTATTAGCGGAAGCTTAATAAATAATACCGACGGAGATGATGCTATTAAACTCTCTGGCGAGTTAGATGTGGCTGGCGATTTTACTAATAATGCTGCTAGCGGGAATCTACTCACAGCCACCTCCGGACAAATAGTACTAAACGGAAGCAGCACCCAAAGCATTGGAGGCTCAAGGTCAACTTATTTTAATAATTTGGAAACAAACAACAGCAGCGGTATCACTATTAATATACTAACATATATTGAAGGAATACTTACATTATCTGATGGGGTAATAGCTACTGCATCGGGCAATGAGCTTAGCATGTTGGCAGGCAGTTCTTATAGCGGAGGTACCGATGATAGTCATGTAAATGGACCAATGACAAAAACAGGAAATACCGATTTTAATTTTCCTGTGGGTGATGGAGGATATATTCAGCAAATTGGTATTGCTGACTTAGTCTCTACAGAAAGTTTTACTGCAGAGTACATTAGAAGTGCTGCACCAAACAACACCAATTATTCAGGAAACTTAACTGCCGTTAGCGCTGTAGAATACTGGCATATCACACCAGCTTCGGGAAGTCCACAGATAAACCTAATACTAACATGGAATAGTGGAACTTTTAGTGGTATTTCAGACCCTTCCTCCCTGATGCTTGCTCATCAAAAAGCTGATGGAACATGGGAAGACGTGCCCTATATTTCGCATACGGGCACAGCATCTAATGGAACAATTAAAGTTGGCCCCATTACCGCCTATTCCAATTTTACTTTTGGCACAGATAATAATGTGGACAATCCACTGCCAATAGAACTACTAAGCTTTGATGCAATACAAAAAGAGAATTTTGTTGAACTAATTTGGCAAACGGCCAGTGAGACTAATAATGATTTTTTTACCATCGAAAAATCCACAAATACCAAAGATTGGACTATTTTAGATACCATCGATGGAGCAGGTAATAGTAATTCCGTAATCAATTACAGAACAAACGACATGGAGCCTTTCACTGGAATTTCCTATTATCGTCTTCGTCAAACCGACTTTGATGGCAGCTATTCCTACTCTGTAAATAGAGTTGTAAACTTTATAACAGACTTAAGTATCAATCCTATTCTATACCCCAATCCTACTACAAATAATGTAATTATTACAGGAATAGAATCACCTTTCAACCTAAAGATTTTCTCGGCAAGTGGTAAACTGATTTTTAATGAGACTAAAAATACTGGACAAAGTATAGCGCTTGGCAATTATGCTAAAGGCTTATATTTTGTGCTAATTGAGCAAGAAGGACTTTTGTATAAATGTAAAATTGTTAAGCAATAGTAAGGTAGAGTTGTTTTACAAATGATTGATAAAACCGCACTTAGGGAAGCATTGATAAATGCAATAGTTCACAACGATTATACTTCTGAAGTTCCGCCCGTAGTAGAAATATATTCCGATAGATTAACAATTACATCATACGGAGGACTAATGCCAGGATTAGATAAAAAAGAATTTTTGGCAGGTCGTTCCATGCCTCGTAATCGTGAATTAATGAGGGTGTTTAAATATCTGA
>JAOZKO010000263.1 GCA_029935325.1 Bacteroidales bacterium | reverse complement strand
AGCGGAGTATCAGTTATTAATGGGTTTATCTCATCCATTGAAGATGCTAGTATTAATATGGGTGTTGATATGAGGAATTAATTACTAACCTGTTAAATACTTATTTTTTTATTCCTTTTTAACTGAGATAGTATAACTCCTGCAAACATTAAAGCTGCTCCCATTGTTTCAACCGTGGTGAGTTCTTCGTTTAACAGTAGCCACCCTCCTATTGCTGCAAATACGGATTCGGTGCTAAGAATAATAGCCGCATGTGTTGGGTGTGCTTTTTTTTGAGCTATTAGCTGAATTGTAAATGCCAAGCCTACTGACATTATCCCTCCATATAAGATCGGTATAATTGCATCCCAAATATTTTGAAGACCATATGTTTCTGTAAAAAATGAAATAACAAGACTTATTATTCCCGTTAATGCAAACTGAATAGCTGCAAGCTTTATTACATTTACTCTTATTGCATAGTAACCAGCTAATATTACTTGTACTGCCCAAATAAATGCACTACCAAAAACTAGTATGTCACCTAATACAAAAGTGAGAGTTTCACTAACCGATAAAAAATATAGCCCAATAATTGCTACAATCGCACCAATCCAAGTTTGTGTATTTACCTTCTGTTTAAGTAATAATCCAAAAACTGGAACCAGAATAACATAGAAGCTTGTAATAAAACCTGCATTGCCTGCTGTAGTATATACAACTCCAATTTGTTGCATTGAAGAAGCTAAAAAAAGAACCGTTCCACTTATCAAACCAGCTTTCCATAATTTTTTGTTACTGGGCAAATTATCATCAGATTTCTTCTCTTTATTATCAAAAATATATATTAATGGCAACAGGCAAATACTTCCAAGTAAGAACCTAATACCATTATATGCCATTGGTCCTATATTATCCATTCCAGCTTTTTGAGCCACAAATGCAAACCCCCACACAATAGCAGCCAGGAGAAGCAATGCTTCGGCACCTATACCTGATTTCCAATTACTATTGATGTTATTCATATCTGTAACTATCTGAGTATTATCTCTTAGAGTATATTGCCAACTATATGCTTAGAAAAATTTGCTAATATGTTCTAATAAAGTTTTTTTATAAATGGGTTTGGTGATATAGTCGTTGAAACCGGATTGTAACGCTCTTTCTTTATCTCCACTTAAGGCAAATGCAGTTTGAGCAATAACAGGAAGCTCACTTCTAATACTCTTTATCTCTTTAACAATTTCATATCCATCCATATCAGGCAGTTGAATATCTAATAACACCAAATCAATATCAGGGTTTTGTTTGCAAAATTCGATAGCTTGTTTTCCATTTTCTGCATATAATTGCTTTGCTTTTGTATCTCTCAAATAAATTGACAATAGCTGATAAACCTCTAATATATCATCTACAATAAGTATTTTCTTATCACTCCAATCTAACTTTGGAAATTTATTCGTCCTCTTACTTTCATCTGTAGTTATAGGAACAGTAAAATAAAACTGCGTTCCTTTATCCACTTTAGATTCAAACCATATTTTCCCTCCCAGCAAATCAGTTAATGACTTTGAAATTGTTAACCCAAGTCCGTTACCACCATATACAGCAGAATCAGTAGAAGCACCCTGGCGAAACTTATCAAATATTATTTCCTTATCACCAACAGGTATTCCAACGCCTGAATCGGCAACAAAGAAAGTAATACTTCCATCATTATTAATTTTATAGCCAAATTCTATTTGTCCCTTTAAAGTAAACTTAACTGCATTGCTAATGAGACTTATTAGCACCTGCTTAATTTTCGGGAAATCAGCTGAAATTTTACTTTCCTTATCAGATAATGGTTTATTTGACAACAGTTTTACTTGCGTTTTGTTTTTTGTAATTATTACTGAATTAAATTCAGAATAAAGTTCATCAATAAGACTATTTAAATGAAACTCCTTTGGTATTACCTTTACCTGTCCTGCTTCAAGTTTTGAGAATTCGAGAATATCACTAATAATGGTTGTTAATTGGTTACTACTTGCCATTACATAGCTTGTAAACTCTTTCCTTTCTTCTTTTGTTAAATCTTCTTGATTAAGCATTTCAATAAAACCAATTATTCCATTTAATGGCGTACGAATCTCGTGTGATATATTTTTAATGAATAAAGTTTTTAATTTATCTGATTCTTCTGCTTTAGAAAGAGCACTCTTTAGGTTTTGATTCAGTTCTTCCAGTTCTAATTCAATCTTCTTTTGATTTGATATATCCGTTACAAAAAAGAAACCTCCATAATCATTATCATTATCACTTTTTATTCTTGTAGCACTACATAATGTATATATTGGATTTCCTCTTTTATGCTTAAACTCTACTTCAAAATTACCAAGTCGTATGTTTTTAGGATCAAGAATACGCTTTTCTATTGTTGCTTTGGAAATTATAGAAATAAATTCTGAATATGGTTTATTAATAAATTCATTTAATGAATAACCAAGCATATTACATAGTGCATTGTTTGCAACAATAACTATTCCGTTGGTATCAATTTCAAAATAACCTTCAGATGTTGCTTCAATCAAACTACGATGATGTTCCTCACTTTTGTACAATAACTCACTCGACTCGAATGTATTTATGGCATCAGAAATACGATTGGCAATTTCTGTAAATAATGCTTTTTCATGATTATTCCATATTCTATCATCTTTGCAATGATTTACACAGAGTATAATTGAGTTTCCTGTATTTAAACTTAAAGCCATTATCATTTGTGCTTTTACTCCTACATTACTCGACAGCTCATTGATTTCTTCTATATTGCTATTGTCAATAACTACAAGCTCTGTATACATAGATATTCTATTGAATATCTCACCAGCCATATCTGAATCATTAATAAAACTATCTGGTTCAGTTCTACATGTATAATTATCTGATTTAGCGTGACTTTTGATACTCCATGAGTTTTCCTCCTCGTCTTCTAACTCAAAAATTATAGCACTATCACATTGAAATGCTTCAATTAAAGTAGATAATATTTCATTTAAAAAATTACTGTTATCAATTGATTTTCTTATAATACCATCAATCATTTCTAATCTTTCAAGAAACCATAGGTGTGTTGACTTATCTGTTTCAAAGTTCAATCGGTTAGTAACGTCATGAAATACACCAACATAACTGTCAACTCCTCCTGCTTTATTATAAATCAATCTTGAATTTAATTCAACAGTAATTATGCTTCCATCTTTCCTTCTAAGATCAAGCAAATATGCATGAACTTCTCCATGTTTCTCAAGTTCATCCAATAAAGCTATCCTATCAGAAGGATTAGCATAAAAATCAATTACATTTTTTCCAATAGCTTCCTCTATATTATCAAGCAATAATAAATCCTTTGCTGCAGGGTTTAATGATAGGAAAGCGCCATCATTATTTGTTCGATAAAAGACGTCTGTTGTGTTTTCAAAAATTAGGCGATAGTCATCTTCTGTTTTTTTAAGTGCCTTTTGAGTTATTATAGTTTTAGTTAAATCTTCGGCAATACATATTCCACCATATATTTCATTTTTTTCATTTTGCAATCCCTTAAACAAAATCTTAACGGGGGTCTCTTTCTTTGACGTAACACTCTTGTAAATCCCCTCGTATCTTCCTTCACTAGCTAATAATGACTGATTTACCGCATATACTAATTTCTTATTAGGCAGCACTTGCATATCCAAGCCTATTAATTCTTGTCGTGATGAACCAATTATGTTTACGAAAGCCTCATTGCAATCCAAAATCACACCTACTTTGTCGTAATGCATAATACCCATTGGTACATTGTGATATAAGCTATGATAATCATTTTTAAGAAAAACATCTTCTTTTTCAGCTTTAAATTCGCTAAGTTGCTGCTTTAAAAAAGCAATTTCTTTTTTTAAGCTTATCTCAGCATCACTTTGTTTAATGTTCTTGTTATCCATAATTGATATGGTGGTTTTATTTTTCAGAATATCAAATAATCTTCGGTTTAACTGCTTGTCAAATTTTAGTTTTATTTGCCAGTTATACTTGTTTTTACAATCAAAGTTGCTCACAAATATAAAGAAAGTAAATATGATAAAGCGTTATAAAACTATAAACTACTACAATTTTGTTATTTATAACGATTAAACGAGTTGCATTTTTATTAATTTTGCCGATGGAGAGTTGCCGGAGTGGTCGAACGGGGCGGTCTCG
>JAOZKO010000050.1:2454-13151 GCA_029935325.1 Bacteroidales bacterium | reverse complement strand
ATATAAGCCCAAGCAACGAATTAGATTATTTGTTGTCATAGTTTTAGTTATTTTTGCAATCCATTTTTTTGGATTTGATTACACACACAAAAGATTACTGTTATGCGAATTATTACCCTATTATTGATTTCCATATTTTATGGAATTATTGCACAAGCTCAGGTGCAAGTTATATACCCTAAAAACCAAGGAGTACAAAACTTAGAAACTCCAATTAGAAGTGTTCAGGATGAGGGAACTGAAGGACTAGAAGTTTCCTATAGTTTTTCTCAAATTATTTCCAGCACTAATATGCAAAAAGGAAAAAATTATCAGATGCTTAGCATTGTTGATTTTAGCCATTTGCAAGAGGTAGGTTTGCCAGCTTTACCAGCTCATATCGATTTAGTAGCTATTCCAGAGGGAGCAAATTACCAATTAATAATTACCGATGATGTGCCATCAGTATTTAATACTGCAACAGTACATCCTGCTTTGGAGCCAGCTCGTGATACAGAAGGTGCTCCAGAACCTAAATTTGAAATTAATGAGGACTTCTATAATACAGACCAAATTTATCCTGCTCAAACAGTTGAAATAATAGGCTTTATGCAGTTTAGAGGTGTTAGAATGGCCATGGTGCAAGTTTGCCCTGTGCAATATAATCCTGCTACTAATAAGCTATTTGTACACGAAGAGGTTAATTATGAAATAAGTTTTACGGGAGCTAGTAAGTTTACAAATTATCAAGAGCATACCGAAAACTATATAAAGCAATTGCTTAATTATCCACTGAATGCTACTTCATGGCAAAAAGAAGCTAAACATTATTATTCCAATCCACTAACAAATATTCAATCTACCTCTATAGGTAGCGATTATATTATAATCACTCATAGTAATTTTCAAGCTGCTGCTGATTCTTTAGCACAATGGAAACGACAAATGGGATATAAAGTTGAAGTTGTGTCAGCAAGCAATTGGAATGCACAATCTATTAAAACTGCTGTTCATACTCGTTATGCTAATTGGAATCCAAAACCTGATTACCTTCTTATTATAGGTGATCACAACCAAGTTCCTGCTGAAATTTTTTATACCCCTTCATATAATGATCCATTTGGTACAGATCTTTATTATGTTTGTATGAATGGCAATGGCGATTATGTACCAGATATGGCAAAGGGAAGAATCTCTACTACTACTGCAGCAGATGCTATGATGCAGGTGCAAAAAATTATTTCCTACGAACGCAATCCGATTACTGATACAAATTTTTATCAAAACGGATTAAATTGCGCACAATATCAGGATGATAATACCGATGGCTATGCCGATAGAAGATTTTGCCATACAAGTGAAAATATTAGAGATTATGTAATGGCAAAAGGATATAATTCACAACGAATATATTATACAGCCAATAATGTTACTCCTATTAATTATAATAATGGCTATTATTCAACTGGTCAAGCAATTCCATCTGTTTTACTGAAGTCCAATGGTTTCAATTGGAATGGAGGATCAACAGATATTAAAAATGCTATTAATGCAGGCAAATTCTTTGTTTTTCACCGCGACCATGGTTATTCTGGTGGCTACGGTTGGGCACATCCATATTATGTAAACTCAAAGGTTGCTCAATTAAGCAATGGAAATAAGCTTCCAGTGATCTTTAGTATTAATTGTCATACAGGAGAATTTACTCTTCCATCTTGTTTGGCTGAAACGTTTATGCGTAAATCTGGTGGTGGAGCTGTAGGAGTAGTTGCTGCTTCTTACTATAGTTATAGTGGAAATAATGATGGCTTCTCATTAGGTATGATTGATGCAATTTGGTCAAACCCAGGTTTGCTTCCTGCTTTTGGCACAGGAGGAGTTTCTTATCCAAATACCACTCCTCATAACGATATAGTAAAAATGGGTGATGTAGTTAATCATGGACTAGTACGTATGGTTCAAACATGGGGAGGCGGCTCTTCTTCAAATAAATATACTCATCAATTATTCCATTATTTTGGAGATCCATCAATGCGTATGTGGACATCTTCTCCAGAAACTATCAGTGCAGTTTTTGCTGATACTGTTAGCTGTATGGATACCGCATTTATGATAAGTAATTGTTCTGATTCCAATGCTGTAGCTACAATTATGGGTAATGGAGTATTGCTAGGAAGAACAACTTTATCTAATGGTAATGGGCATATTACTTTAACAGGACTTCAAGGTTCATATCTTACCCTAACAATTACAGGAAGAGATCAGCGCCCACTAATACAAACTCTTGCAATTGGTGGCGGAAGTGTTTTAAGTTCTTTCTACTCTGCAGTGGGCAACAAATGCTTTGGCGATAGCCTTGGTGAAATAGAAGTTTTTCCTGCTTGTGGAGTTCCTCCTTATCAAGTTCTTTGGTCAACATCAGATACCACTAATAAAATTCAGAACTTAGCAAGCGGAAGTTATTCCGTTATTATTACCGACGGCTCTAGTGCTGTTGTTTACGACACTTTAGTTGTTGATGGCCCTGCTTCTGCTCTTCAAGCAAATGCTATTGTTACAAATGCAAAATGCTATTTCGAGAGCTCAGGAAAAATAGAATTACAAACAATTGGAGGGGCTGCACCTTATGCTTATCAATGGAGCTCTGGTGGCTCTGGTGCTATTAATAATAATATTGCTGCTGGTGGGTATCAAGTGAGTATTACCGACTCCTTGGGTTGTCAAATAGTAAAAAGCTATACCATTACTCAGCCTCAACCTCTTGATATGACCACGAGTTTTACTGATGATATATTAAATAATTGTACCGGTACAGCTACATCAGTACCTAGCGGAGGAACTACTCCATATACATTCTTATGGAACGACCCTGCTAGTCAATCCACCGCTATAGCAGTAAACCTATGCAAAGGACTCTATAAAATTACTCTTAAAGACTCTAATGACTGCATAAGTTACCGCACAATATTTATTAGCAATACAGTTGGTGTCAACTCTGTAGAAGAAAATAATTGGGTGAATATTTTCCCTAATCCTTCTAATGATGGTGTATTCAATATTGAAATGACAAACATAAACAATAGTAATTATCAATTAAGATTATATAATTCAATTGGAGAACTGCTTATTGATAAAACTATTAAACCAACAATTAACCAAACTGAAACCATTAATCTATCTAGCTATGCCAGTGGTATTTACTATTTGCAGGTTCAGAATGAAGATGGTGAAGCAAAAGTTTTCAAATTGATTTTTGAATAGTACAATTGTACTAAATACTAATTTTAATAAATTTTTGACATTATGAATACAAAGTATATATTAATAAGTGTGTTAATGATTTTTACAGCACTTAGCATAAAGGCACAATTGCAAGTTACTACAATTGAACATGATATATTACATCAAACAGGCGCTCATCAATGTTCTCAATCTAAGCAGCAATTGTATGGAGCTCCAATACCTGCTTCTACATCTTTTGCTGGCAACAATATTGATATAAAATATCATAGGTTAGATTGGGTTATTGATCCATCTATAACTTATATTAAAGGTTCGGTATATACTCTTTTTGAAACTACTGAAGCTGGAGTAAGTACTATTGTATTTGAATTAGATACATCAATGCAGGTTGATAGTGTTTTGTATCACGGACAACCCATTAGTTTTGCAGATAGTGGTTCATACTTATTAAATTTATACTTACCATCCCCCCTTGCTAGCTTAACTTTAGATTCCATTGAAGTTTTTTACCAAGGCGCTCCTGGTCAAGGTTCAGGTTTTGGTTCATTTATTAAATCTAGCCATGGTAGTGCTCCTATAATTTGGACATTATCAGAGCCTTATGGCGCTAGAGAGTGGTGGCCAAATAAAAATGATTTAAGCGATAAAATAGATTCTGTAGATATTATTGTTCATACTCCTGCTGGTAATAGAGCAGCTTCCAATGGCCTTTTGGTTGAAGAAAAAATAGAAGGTAATGGAAAGTATTATCATTGGAAACACGGCCACCCTATTGCAACATATTTAGTTGCTATTGCTGTTACTAATTATGCTGTTTACTCTGATTATGCCACCATCAATTCGGGTATTGTGGAAGTACTAAACTATGTTTACCCTGAGGATTCAGCACAAGCAGCAACACAAACTCCAGGCGTTGTAAATAGCATTCAACTTTTTAGCAACCTATTTATTGATTATCCGTTTGTAGATGAGAAATATGGCCATGCTCAATTTGGTTGGGGTGGTGGAATGGAGCATCAAACGATGAGCTTTATGGGTGGTTTTAGTCATAGTTTAATGGCTCACGAACTTGCTCACCAATGGTTTGGAGATATGGTAACCTGCGGTAGTTGGCACGACATATGGCTTAATGAAGGATTTGCAACTTATCTTACTGGACTTACATATGAGCATATGCCTACTACACCATATTGGATGACATGGAAAAGTCAAACCTCCAGTCATGTAATGAATAATCCTGGCGGCTCAGTATATTGTGATGATACAACTAGCGTAGGACGTATTTTTAATAGCAGACTATCATATAGTAAAGGTGCTTATGTATTGCATATGCTTCGTTGGGTTACTGGCGATTCAGCTTTCTTTGCTGGTATTACAAACTATTTGAATGACCCCGCATTAAGCTTTGGCTATGCTCATACTTCTGATTTACAATCACATCTTGAAATAGCAAGTGGGCTAAACCTAAATGAGTTTATCGATGATTGGTACTATGGACAAGGATACCCAACTTATAGTGTAAATACTTATCAAAATTCTGCTGATAGCATTACTATTACTCTTGATCAAACTCAATCACATAGTTCGGTTAGCTTTTTCGAAATGCCAGTGCCAATTCGACTAAAAGGAAATTATATTGATACAATAGTAGTTTTAGACAATACTATATCAAGTCAACAATTTACAGTAGAAGTTAATAGTTTTATTGATACTGTTGAGTTTGACCCAGAAATTTGGCTAATATCAATGTCAAATATATCTACAAATGTTGGGATATCCCGACCACAAGATGAAGCAAATATCCGCATTATGCCTAATCCAACATTAAGCACAAGTATTATTAAATGCGATGATGAAATTAGTGAAATAGGCGTATATGACCTTAGCGGACGTGAGCTAGGCCGATTCGAAAACATTAACTCACAGCAGTTTACCATCAATTTATCAAATTATGTAACCGGAATCTATCTTCTACGTATCAAGACCAATCAACAAACCTTCCTAAGGAAGGTTGTAAAGGACTAGATAATGAAACATCGATTTTGGACTTTTATCTTTTTGATTTTTGCCCAAACATTAAGTGCTCAGACTGATACTATCAGCCTAAGCGGACTATACTACAATACCAATGTGTATGTGTATAATCCTACTTTGGCAGCTGATAGTTTTAGTATTAGGTCCATAATCGTTAATAAGGATACTGTCAGTAACGAGCTTAATACCAATGGAATTGAGATAAATCTATCAGCTTATAATCTAGAGGAAGAAGATAGAGTAAATATAATAATAATTTATTCAGGAAACTACTCCCCTGTTGTGGTAAACCCACAAGCATTAATGCCTCCAGTAAAATTTAGAATTTCCAAACCAAGATATAATAAAGATAATCAATTGCAATGGCGAGTAAATGGTATTGCTGCTGATTACCCTATTGTTGTTGAGCAATATAAGTGGAACTCTTGGCGAACAGTGGCTGATATAGACCCAGTAGATACTGTTGCAAATAATGTATATAAGATTACCATTAAGCCTCACTCTGGAAAAAATATTTATAGAGTAAAAACTACCAATATCAAAGGGGAGGAAGTAATGTCTAAAGAATTGATATTTGCCTCTTCAGCAAGTAATAAAGTATATATTCAAACCAAGAAAATTACTAGTGAAATTACCCTTTCATTTAAAACTGAATATGAAATTTATGACCATGACGGCAATATGTTGCTCTCAGGTTTTGATAGATATATTAATGTCAGTAGTTTGGAAAAGGGTAAGTACCTATTGTTCTTCGATAATCAGATTCAGGAGTTTAAAAAGAAATAATTTTTTTGGTGCTGCAAATACAATTATCTTTGCACACATAAAACTAAGAATATGGCCCAACGAATAGGTAAATCAAGAGATAGATCAACTACATCTAAAGAGAATCGACATAAAGGAGATTTCTCTAAATTTGATAGAAAGAAAATTACTGCTAAGAAACCCACCAAAAGAATTGAAGCTCCAAGACCCAAGAAGTTAATTACTGAAAAAGGTGATGACTCCACAATTCAAATACCTAAAGATAGTTCAATGCGATTGAATAAGTATATTGCCCATGCAGGTGTATGCTCTCGACGCGAAGCTGATAAGTTAATTGAAACAGGAGTTATTACAATAAATGGTAAAATTGTAACAGAGCTTGGGTATAAAGTAAGTCGCAACGACAAAGTGCATATGGAAGGGCAACTTCTTGTTGCTGAAAAATTGCAATATATCTTACTAAATAAACCTAAGGGCTTTGTAACAACCACTGATGATCCACAGGAGCGAAGAACCGTTATGCATCTAATAAAAAGAGCATGTGATGAAAGAGTATATCCTGTAGGACGTTTAGATATTAAAACTACTGGGCTATTGTTGTTTACAAATGATGGAGATTTAGCCAAAAAACTTACCCACCCTAAACACAGAGTAAGAAAAGTTTATCATGTATATTTGAATAAGCCATTAGCTAAAAGTGACCTTTTAAAGTTAGCTGAGGGTATTGAACTAGATGATGGGCCAATAAAAGTTGACAAAATAGGTTATGTAGAAGATATTGAAAGTAAGCAAGAAATAGGAGTTCAGATTCATTCTGGACGAAATAGAATTGTAAGACGTATTTTCGAAAGTTTGGACTATGAAGTAGAAAAGCTTGATAGAGTTGTCTTTGGTGGACTTACAAAAAAGGATTTACCAAGAGGAAAATGGCGGAATTTAAGCACCAAAGAAATTGAATTCTTGAAAATGATTTAAGATAATAACTATGAAAGGAATAATATTAGCCGGAGGATCTGGCACTAGATTACGACCATTAACATTAGCTGTTTCCAAACAGTTGATGCCAGTATATGATAAGCCAATGATATATTATCCGCTAGCAACACTTATGCAGGCAGGTATTCGAGAGATATTAATAATCTCTACACCCTATGATTTGCCAGGATTTGAAAAATTATTAGGTGATGGCAATCAGCTTGGATGTAAGTTTAGTTATAAAGAGCAAGTGATACCAAATGGTTTGGCTCAAGCTTTTGTATTAGGAGAAGAATTTATTGGAGACGATAAAGTTGCACTTGTTTTAGGTGATAATATTTTTTATGGTGCAAATATGCGCGATGTGCTGCAACAAAACAATGACCCACAAGGTGGTGTTGTTTTTGCTTACCATGTAAGCGATCCACATCGTTATGGAGTGGTGGAATTTGATGATGATTATAAAGCCGTTACAATTGAAGAAAAGCCAGAGTTTCCTAAATCTAATTATGCTGTACCTGGTTTGTACTTCTATGATAATTCGGTAGTTGATATTGCTAAAAACCTAAAGCCAAGTGCAAGAGGAGAATATGAAATTACGGATGTTAATAAAATATACCTTGAGCAAAATAAACTCAAAGTAGGAATTCTAAATAGAGGTACTGCTTGGCTCGATACTGGTACGTTTTCATCATTGCTTCAGGCAGGTACATTTGTTCAGGTTTTGGAAGAACGACAGGGCCTAAAAGTAGGTTGTATTGAAGAAGTAGCATATCAAATGGGCTTTATTAACGATAATCAATTAAGGCAAGTGGCTGAACCTTTAATTAATAGTGGTTATGGTGATTATTTACTGAATTTGTTGGATTAGTTTATTTGCAATTCCTTCTGGCAGTTTAAAATACCAATTACTGAATTACATCAACCATAAACTGATAGCTTAATAATAATTTAAGTTTAGATGAGTTATAAAGACACTGTCACAAACATATAGCACAGACACTTATTACGAAAAACGTATTAAACGAATTTTTATACATGAGCGATATGGAATTTTTTGTAATTTAGCGCCCTGAAATTTAGGAGAGGTGCTCGAGTGGCTGAAGAGGTACGCCTGGAAAGCGTATAAACGTGAAAATGTTTCGAGGGTTCGAATCCCTCTCTCTCCGCAGGAAAAGGAAATTTATTAAATATTAAATATAATTTTGAATTCTAATCAAATAGTAATTTTAAATCAATAAACAAGTCATGAGAAAACTTTTTGCCTTACTGACAATGATGGCCCTGCTAAATTTTGGTCCATTAAATCAAACATTTGCCCAAGAGCAAACAGAGGAAATACAAGTAGAACAAGCCGTAAATGATGAGGCTTCAGAAATGGTTGATACAACTGCCATAGACTCCACAGAAGTAGCTGCAGAGCCTGAGGTTATGGAAGATGCAATAACAAATGATGATGACCTTTTAGAAAAAGATGAAACTTTTCATCAAATTTTGAAAAGATACTTTATCGAAGGGTCTGCAAAATTTATGTCAACAGTTCTTTTAGCCCTTATTTTAGGTCTTGCATTGGTAATCGAACGTATTATCTATCTAAACCTTGCAACAACTAATACCCGTAAACTACTTACAGGTATAGAAGACGCAATAAATAATGGTGGAGTAGATGCTGCAAAGGATTTATGTCGCGATACTCGCGGTCCTGTTGCTAGTATTTTCTATCAAGGATTAATGAAATACGATGAAGGATTGGATGCCGTGGAGAAATCCATTGTTGCATACGGTAGTGTTCAGATGGGACGCCTTGAAAAAGGCCTATCATGGATATCACTATTTATTGCATTAGCACCGATGCTTGGTTTTATGGGTACAGTAATTGGTATGATTCAAGCATTTGATGATATCCAAGCAGCTGGTGATATTAACCCAAGTCTTGTGGCTGGTGGTATTAAAGTAGCGCTTTTGACAACCGTTTTTGGTTTGATAGTTGCTATTATTCTACAAGTTTTCTATAACTACTTGATTTCTAAAATAGATAGTCTTGTTAATGATATGGAAGATTCATCTATCACATTTATGGATATTTTAGCTGATAATAAAAAATAAACAGATCATGGATAATACATTTGTTAAAGTTACGAAAATTTTCACCATTCTAATGATGGTTGCTGCTGTGGTATTTACTGCATTGGTAATTATTAATTCGGATGATATGAAAACAGATCCTGCTTTGGCGAATAAACTATTAAACATGAATTTTGGCCTTGGTTACTTTCTCTTTGGACTAGGAGTTATCACGACTTTAGCATTCGCTATAAGTCAAATGATATCAACTCCTAAAACTGCCATAAGAGCATTAATCAGTATAGCCATTCTAGGTTTTGTTTATTTGCTAGCATATTTGAGTGCTTCTGGAAATGTTGATGCGGAGGTTTATACCACTTTCGACATTGATAGTACAGCATCAAAATTAATAGGATCATTAATCTACTTAGTTTATATACTCGGAGGATTGTCTATTTTGGCAATCGTTTACTCTGCAGTAAATAGTCTATTACTAAAAAGATAAGTTATGGCAGCTCGTGAAACACCCGAAGTAAGTGCTGGATCAATGGCGGATATCGCCTTCCTACTTCTGATTTTCTTCCTGGTAACTACTACCATGGATGTGGATTCGGGAATCGTACGAAAATTGCCTCCACCATTGCCTCCTGATATGCCAAAACCACCTGAGGTAATTAAGCGAAATGTTTATCAAGTATTAATTAATTCAAGTGATAAGCTTTTGATTAATAAAAAGCCTGGAAGTTTAGCAGACTTACGCCGTGATGTTAAAGAGTTTTTAACACCTCATTTTCCAGATAATCCAAACTTTCCTGAAACAAAAGTTGAGGACATTGATTTTATCGGAACATATAATAAATCTAAGGGTATAGTATCCATGCAGAACGATAGAGGAACTTCTTATAGTACCTATATATACGTTCAAAATGAATTAGCTGCTGCAGTTCGTGAACTGCGCGATGAATTAGCTAAACAATATTTTGGCATGGATTTTAAAACGCTTCTTGAAACAGATAAGGATAAAGCTAAAGCAATACAAAAAGCTATTCCTATGGCAATATCAGAAGCTGAACCTGCAAACTTTGGAGGAAATCAATAATGGGAAAATTTAGAAAAGACGGAAAGAAAGGATTGCCACCAATTTCAACGGCATCATTACCTGATATTATCTTTATGCTATTATTCTTTTTTATGGTAGCAACAGTTATGCGTGAAGTGACACTCGTGGTGAGTGTTAAATCTCCAGAAGCTTCGGAAGTTCAAAAGTTGGAAGATAAATCATTGGTAAGCTTTGTTTATATTGGCAAACCTACAAAGGCTTTAAAAGCTAAATGGGGTGAGTCTGACCGTATTCAGCTTAATGATGCATTTGCTGAGGTGGAAGAAATTCAGAGTTATATCTACGAAAAGGTAGAGAAAATTGCTGAATACAAACGTAAAAAGCATATTGTTTCAATGAAAGTTGACGAAGAAGCTAAAATGGGTTTGGTAACTGATGTAAAACAGGAATTAAGAAAAGCTAATGCTTTAAAAATTAATTACTCTACTCGTAAGATTGTTGCTAAATAATTTTACAGAAAATATATTTGAAAAGTCGTTAAGCCTTGCGTTTAACGACTTTTTTTATGTCTTGTTTT
>JAOZKO010000050.1:0-2354 GCA_029935325.1 Bacteroidales bacterium | reverse complement strand
ATATTTGAAAAGTCGTTAAGCCTTGCGTTTAACGACTTTTTTTATGTCTTGTTTTATTGTTGAGGTTAAGGTTGATGAATTGAGCATTGAACACTGAAACACCAAATACGGAAAACTAAACTTCAAAACTTCCCTTTCCAAAACTTTTCCCCGCCCTAAAGGGTGGCTTTGAAAAGGAAAGTTTTAGAGAACCTTGAACACCGAACTTGAAAACCTAAAAACCTGAAATCCTGAAACATGGAAAACAAAGAGTCGGTGAGTAAGAGAAGTTGAGACGTTTAGGTTGAGGTTAAGAGTTTACGTTTTTCCCCAAATTAAACTTTAGACACTTTAAACTTTCCACCTTAGCCTTTAGCCTTACGAATAGCGAAGCAACTTAGCGTACTTTACATGAAATAAGAGAAGAGCGAGAGATCTAACAAGCAACTGACCACAAAACCCACAACGAATAATTAGCCTCAAATACGATTCATAAATTTACGTATATTTATGCCTTTTTATAGAGCATGTTTTTGTTTTGTAAAAATAGATTCTAAAGCACATACAATATGTCAAGCAGGAAAATATCAGGAGAAAAAACTAAAAACAATTTATTTAGGAGAATTATGCTTGTAGCTGCTCCTACAATTGCTGCTTATCTTCTTCTTTTTGTTGAATTAGATCCCGAAAACCCAGCTGTTACTGCAACTCTTGCTATAGCAATTTGGATGGCGATATGGTGGGTAATTGAAATAGTACCACTTGGTATTACTTCACTTTTACCAATTGTGCTGTTTCCACTTTTGGGAGTAATGAATGGCAAGGAAGTTTCTTCTACTTATTTCAATCATATTATTTTTCTTTTTATTGGTGGATTTATGGTAGCATTAGCTATCCAGCGGTGGAATTTGCATAAGCGAATTGCACTAGTTTTACTTAATATTGTAGGCAATAGCCCCGGTAGATTATTATTTGGATTTATGTTTACAACAGCATTCCTTTCCATGTGGATATCAAATACTGCTACAGCAATGCTTATGGTTCCAATAATAATATCGATAATACATAAGTTAGAACTTATTAATGGGAAAAAAGCAGTTCAATTATTCTCCATTGGACTTTTACTTGCTGTTGCCTATAGTGCTTCAATAGGTGGAATAGCCACTTTGGTAGGTACTCCTCCAAACTTATCATTTGCACGGATATTTGATATCTATTTTCCCTCTGCTCCAGAAATTTCATTCTCCAAATGGATGATATTTGCTCTTCCAATTACTATTATTATGTTTATGGTCACTTGGGTGTATCTGTATTTTGTTTTTGTAAAGAAAGGTGGTTCATGGAAAAATCTAGGCAGTAATGAGCTAAAGGATGAGTTAAAAGCTCTCGGCCCAATGTCATACGAGGAGAAAGTAATAAGTGTTGTTTTCTTTGTTTTAGCAATGCTCTGGATGTTTAGGGCAAATATTACCATTGGCAGTTTCGAGATAAAAGGCTGGTCAATTCTATTTAATAATCCAAGTTTTATAAATGATGGAACAATTGCCATCACTATGGCCGTAATACTATTTATTATTCCTTCACGAAAAGAAAAGGGAAAATTCTTAATGGATTGGAAAACTGCCGAGAAAATACCCTGGGAAATACTTTTACTTTTTGGTGGTGGTTTTGCTTTGGCAAGTGGCTTTAAGGAATCAGGATTATCTACTTGGTTTGGAGAGCAATTGCTGTTTTTAGGCGATATTTCTCCAATTATACTGATACTTACTATTACTTTTCTTATCACTTTCCTTACCGAAATCACTTCGAATACAGCCACTGTAGAAACAATTTTGCCAATTTTAGCAGGGCTAGCAATCAGCCTTGAAGTAAATCCACTTCTGTTTATGATTCCAGCAACAGTAGCCGGTTCATTTGCTTTTATGTTACCAGTTGCTACTGCGCCAAATGCAATTATATTTGGCACAAGACGAGTTACAATTATGCAAATGGCAAGAACTGGGTTTATGCTGAATATTATTGGAATAATAATAGTTACGGTAGTTACTTACTATTGGGGAACAGCAATATTTGGTATTGAGATGGGTGTGTTTCCTGGTTGGGGTAAGTAAATAATCCTATTGGGCTTGGATGTTTTAATGGTTATAATGCTTAAATATTTTAATGCTATAATGATAAAATATTCTAACCCTACCCATAATTTATACATTAACCCAAATTTATTAGCATAAAAAAAGCTATTCATATTTTTATGAATAGCTTTTTTAAATCCTTAAAAGGCTAAATCCATTAAATAGCTTTCAGAACATCATCATAATTTGGCTCATCAACAATCTCTGGAACCTGCTGATTATATACAACATTTCCCTTTTCGT
>JAOZKO010000049.1:3768-13199 GCA_029935325.1 Bacteroidales bacterium | reverse complement strand
ACTATTTTACAGTGCTTAGTCAGAAATCGTTAAGTTCGAGGCTTGCGATCCCGATGGCTATCGGGAGCATAACAATAAGTTTACTTTTGTAAATGTTTGTTTTCAGCACGAGCATAACGAAGAAATTGACGTTTTCTGGCAAGAACTAATTACATCATCTTCTGACGCTTTAATAAATAGGGAAGGAGTATAGCATCAAACCCTTTTTCCATATCTGCCTCAATAAAATCTATCTTAAATTGACCACAGCGTAGTTTCAATTCTCGAGTATAATCATCAATCTTTTTGATATATTGATCTTTAATTTCTTTTGGATTTAATTTAAGAATTTCTCCACTTTCACTATCAATAAACTTATATGGTCTGTTTTGATAATCAAAATCAATCTCATATCTTTTATGCACAACATGAAATAGGATAACCTCATGCTTATAGTGTTTTAGATGCTGTAGCGCTGTGAATATTGCATCTGTATTTTCCTGATTTTCAAACATATCACTAAAGATAATTACTAGCGATCTTTTGTGTATCATATCAGCAATTTGATGCAAGCTCTTTGCAATATTTGATTCCTGGCTCTGCTGAGGCTTTTTGGCTTCTAATAATTGCTCTAAGTGATTAAAAATCATATGCTGGTGAGCAATATTACTTTTTGTTGGAGTATGCAATTCTATATCATCAGCAAATAAGCTAATCCCAAAGGCATCTCGTTGTCGTTTCAGCATCTCGGTAATTGCTGCAGCAGCATATATCGAAAAACTAATCTTATTAGGATTATCAAGGTCTGCCTTGCCATCAAAAGGAAAATACATACTTGCTGAATGGTCAATTACCAATTGGCATCTAAGATTTGTTTCTTCTTCGTAGCGTTTTACAAAAAGCTTATCCGTTTTGCCATATAGCTTCCAATCAATATGCCGAGTAGATTCACCACTATTATATAGTCGATGCTCGGCAAACTCAACCGAGAAACCATGAAATGGACTTTTGTGCAAACCAGTAATAAAGCCTTCTACCACCTGACGAGCAATAAGTTCAAGTTTTGAATAAGCTTGTAATCGATTACGGTTAATATGATTGTCCATTGAGAGAATTATTAATAAAAAAAATGCCGTCATTACTTAAGCGATGACGGCATTTTCAAATAAAGCATTAAAATAAATTATGCTAAATAATATCGCTTAAAGTATAGCATCAAGTTTTCCTGCCAAAACAGCTTTAGGAACTGCTCCAACTTGCTTGTCAACTAATTCTCCATTTTTAAAGAATAGTAGAGTAGGGATATTACGGATTCCATAATCAACACTTACATTAGGATTAGCATCAACATCTACTTTGCCACAAATAGCTCTTCCTTCATACTCTTCAGATAATTGGTCAACAATAGGTCCAACCATACGGCATGGTCCACACCATTCAGCCCAAAGGTCAATTAACACAGGTTTGTCAGAATCAAGAACTATCTCTTTAAAGTTTGCATCGGTAATTTCAACAGTCATAATAGTTTGGTATTAAATTATTTATTGTTTCTCTTAAAAATTAAGCTGCAAAAATAGTAATAATTTCAGCATGTTTAATCGAAAAATTGTCTGCAATTAAACTATTTCATCAATTGTGTTTTATCAGTATGACAAGTTAGCAAAATAGAAAATAGGGGAGATGCAAACTAATAAGTATTATGGATTATAAAAGCTAATTACATTATTGAATTTATAATTGCGAAATACAATAGTTGACAAATGTAAACAGTAAAGCTAAATTAATTACGACCTCTGTTCATTATTGTAAATAACACAATGGTCATAGCAATGAAATCACATTATATAACCTTACTATCAGTTAAGTATGCGTCTTAGTTCAATGGTTACTTTAATGGAATTGTCTATTTCGTGGATGATTTTCAGGTGTTTAATTATGTGTATAATTTTTACTTTATACAATTGTGAACTGTAATTCATTGTTTAATATATTACATTTTATATAAATGTTAATCAATAATAATCTACTTTTGTAAATCAATTATTAATCAGAATTAGCTGAAATGAAAGAGAGAATTTTAAGGGTAATGCAGGAGAATAAAATGAGTGCATCAAAATTTGCAGATACTATTGGTGTACCTCGTTCTGGTTTGTCACATGTTTTAAAAGGAAGGAATAAACCTAGCATAGATTATGTTCTGAAAATACTTGATGCATTTCCACAAATTGATAGTGGATGGTTATTACTGGGGAAAGGTAACTATTCAAATATTAAAAAAGACGCAGAAAACTTTACTCAAACCAATGATATACATTCTTCAATTACTAATGTAAATAAAAAGATGGCTAGTTTAAGCTCTGATTTGCTTAAGGAGGTATTGCCTAATGAGATTATTGAACCTAAGAATAAACAATTAAAACAGTCTGTAAATATGAATTTTGATAATGAGCAATTAGAAAAAATTGTTTTCTTTTATTATGATGGTAGTTTTAAAGAATATCATTCAAAGCAATAGGATAATACCAAATTAACACCAAAACACGCTATATAAATCGTTTACTCACCTCATTTTACATTTTAATAGGTGTTCGTGACGTGCTTCGCAGTACTATTTCACTATTACTGCGTTAAAAATTATTTCCATAGCTACGGCTATGCAAATAATTTTCGCCTTCTAATAGGAAAATATATTCCATCCGGATAGCTATCGGATGCCATAGAGTTTATTATTAATAGTGATGGCGAATTTGAAAAACGGTTCCACAATAACCACACGGCTACCTATGTGTTGCATCAACATCAGCTGACATATTTAGGTTTCTCGTAACGAAAATCGGATATAAGGTAATAAGAAATAATAAAAAAAGCCTCAGATTGAGGCTTTTAAGTATATGAAAATCTTAAATATTTATTATCTCATTATAGTAACACTACCTCTATCTTCAAAATCATCAAAGAAGGTTCTATATCTAATAATATAGAAATATACTCCATCTGGAGCATCTGCACCATCCCAATTGTTTTGATAATTACTTGATTCATAAATCTTCTTTCCCCATCGATTATATATCAATAGAGTTGAGGATTCTAATTTATCAATATTTTTTATTTCAAAACGATCATTTATACCATCACCATTCGGTGTTATAATATTTGGAATTTCAATTTTATCAACTATTACTCTAACAGTTAGATATGTAGAATCAACACAGCCTTTATCACTAGTAACAATTAGCCATGTTTCAAATTCTCCAAACGAAGAAAATGTATAAGATACGTTTTCATCTGTGGATGTTCCACCATCACTAAAATCCCAAAACCAAGTATATGCACCAACTGACATGTCTGTAAACTGAATTATAGGATTGTCAATATTTGTAACAGCTGGGTCAACATAAAATTTAGCAATAGGCTTGGGGTAAACATGTATTAAGTTTGTTATTGACATAGTGTCATAGCACCCTTCCTGACTTGTAGCATCAAGAGAAACAGTATAAATACCGCTATTAGTATATGTATGAGTAGGAGAGACAACAGTTGTTGAATCATTATCTCCAAAATCCCAATTAAATGAGCTATTAGCTGGTGATGAATAATTATTAAAATTAACAGTTAACGGCTCGCACCCCTCATAAATATCAGGTGAAAAAGAAAGCATAGGCTTAGGATTTACATGTATACTATGAGTGGTTTGGCTTGAAATACAGCCTCCTTGATTAACTATTAGTTTAGCAGTAAAAACTCCTGGACTAAATAAGAAACTAAATGGACCTTGATTGTTATATGCTTGATTATTAATATCCCATGTGTATATAGCATTAGAAGTGCCATTACCAGAATATGTTATATCAATTGAGTCATATTCACAAATATTTGTATCGGAAATAATAAAATCAGAAGTTGGAACTGGTAACACATGAATACAAATAGTATCATAAGCACCGCCAGGATTAATACTATCCCAAATATGCACTATAAAGCATGTATCATAGGCTAGGTTTTGAGGGTGTGGGGGCATAATAAATTGCCCAGGATTAAATACTGTATCTCCCGTTGTCCATAAAACATTTATTGATGAATTTGGACATGTAATTTCAACCTCATCAATTCCCCAAGCATCCCAACCAGCACTACTATTAGCTAATTGTGCCCATCTAAATTTGGTATTCATTGTGGCAGCAGGAACTGGAATTGTACTTTCGTAACCATGCCAATAATATAAAGCGCTACTTGCTTGAGATGCAGCATTACTTAGTGGTTGCCAATATCCTCCTGAGCCATTAGTTGTAGTAGTAAAGGGGCTAGTGGTTGTATTTGGACCAATAGGGTCAACATTTGGGCCAGTAAAGTCTGTCCAAGTAGCACCATTATTAATAGAATACTGTAAATGAACTCCTTCATTGGCTGCATCAGGATCTTCGCAAGGACCTGAGCCTGCTACACGCCCATATCGCATATCCCATTTAATTGTACAACCACCTATGGAAACATCATAGGCGTTAGTAATTAAAGTTCTTTGAGCTGAAGAGGTTGTTCCTACCCATAAATGGGCTCCAACTGGACCAGGGCCGCAAGGATTAGTAAAAACAGGATTGGCAGCAGTACTACTCCATCCATTACCAATACTATTATTGTTAAAATCATTATTCATTAGATAACCACAAGTTCCTGAAGAAGTAAGGAATACTTTGCCTCCTGCGCAAACTGAACCAGGTATTGCTACTGCAGTTACATCACATTGCGCATTACTATTGTTCTGAAAACCAATGAATAATATTATTATTACAATAAAATGCCCTATTTTATTCATATCATAATGCTGGTTTAATCAATAATTTGTTAAGCTCAAACTTTGTGAGTTTTGATACATTAGTATGGTTTTTATATTCTGAGAAAATGCTTAATTTTTTATTATTGCAATTTCCTTCAATTGTACCGTTAGCTTTAAGTACTATATTTACTTTGTGCTCTTTACTTTGATCATTGCATGTTGTACAAACATTATCATACCATAAATCCTTTTTCCAACTAATATCTACATCAAAACTAGTAGTATTGACAAGTTTTAAAAGCAGAAACTTTTGATGCAATCCATTTGATACGTCATCGCAATCAGCAACCTTATAAAAAATCTGAACACCTTGACTCTGCTTATATAATGTCCAATTAGTAGTATTAGTAAATGAAGAATTTATTACCGTAGCTGCTCCTAGCAATACAATTCCTAATAAAAAAACAAATAACTTTTTCATATTAATAAAATTTTTAGTGTTTAACTGTAATATACAATAGACTTAATTTTTCGAATAAAGTTCAATTTAGTTTTAATAAATATTTATTGTTTTATATCAATTCAAAATAGAGTTTTAATTTATAGCACCTTTAATGATTGATAATCTGATAAATATAAATATTTAGAAACACTTGATAATTATCATTCTAAATAATATTTTTTAATAAAAAATTGCTTTAATTTTAATGGATTACTTTATTATCTTTGTGAAATAAATAACAATAGAAATGCACGAATTATCAATTGTAGTAAACATTGTGGATATAGCTGAAAAAGAAGCTATTAAAGTAGAGGTCGATAACTTTTCTTTAATTGGTCTAGAAATTGGTACTCAAAGTGGTATCGTTCTAGAAGCTTTAGACTTTGCTTGGGAAACAGGAGTGAAGGGAAGTGTTTTGGAAAATGCTAAAAAGAAAATCACCAAAATACAAGCCAAAGCAAAATGTACTAATTGCAATGAAGTATTTGAAATAGAAAGTCTTTATGATATATGTCCTAAATGCAATAGTTATATTATCGAGATTATTCAAGGAAAAGAACTAAAGATTCTTACATTAGAATTTGATTCTGAAAACTAAAAAACTATTATTATGTGTACAACTTGTGGTTGCGAAACTAGCAACAATATAGAAATAACAAAGCCGGGCGAGTCACCAATTAAAATAGACTCAATACATGCAAATACTCATCACCATCATGGCGAAGGCCATTCTCATAACCATGAGCATCACTCACATGGAACTGAAGAGCATGCTCATAGTCACCATAGCAATGTTATTCAATTGGAGCAAGATATATTGGGTATGAATAATCGTTTAGCTGAACGAAATAGAGGATATTTTGAGGCCAAGAATATTTCTAGCTTAAACTTAGTTAGTTCACCAGGCTCTGGTAAAACAGCTATTCTTGTTCGTACTTTAACTGATTTAAAAGATAAAATATCTTTTAGTGTTATTGAAGGCGACCAGCAAACTTTACAGGATGCTAATCGTATTAGTGAGACTAAATGCCCTGTAATACAAATCAATACCGGCCAAGCCTGCCACCTTGATAGCGATATGATAAATAAAGCGGTAAAAGAACTAAATCCCATTGATAACTCAATACTATTTATCGAAAATGTAGGAAACCTTGTTTGTCCTGCACTCTTTGATTTAGGCGAAGATAGTAGGGTAGTGGTTATAAGCGTTACTGAAGGTGATGATAAACCTTTAAAATATCCTGATATGTTTGCTTCGGCAAATTTATGCCTTATTAATAAGATAGATTTACTGCCATATGTAGATTTCGATATGGAAAAAGTAAAAGAAAACGCACTTCGAGTAAATCACCATCTTGAGTTTATTGATGTTTCGGCTAAAACAGGCGAGGGAATGGATATTTGGTATAAGTATTTAGAAACACTATTAATAAAATAGGCTATAAAACACATAGCTTCAATCTTCAATTATATTAATGAAATTTCATTTCTTACTTTATTTTATGAGAGGAATTTATAGTCCAACTATTTCAATAATTACTGCCTAATGTTATTTTTTAAGTAGTTTATTTATTGTTTTGTTAATTTACTTCAAAAAAAATACTACTTTTGAAGTTGTTATGCTCATTCAATAAATTTTGCGAAAAGAGTGGGTAGGCTTTAATTTATTAATTACTAAAATTACAAACCTATGAAATCAATTTTATTATTCGCTGTTGCATTTATGTTCAGCTTTGGAATTAGTGCACAAACGATTGTCTTTAGTGACAACTTTGAATCAACTACATCAAATTGGACATTATTAGGAAGTTGGGGGCTTACAACATCTACTTCTTATTCCTCATCTCACTCCTTAACAGAAAGTCCCACTGGAAATTATTTACCAAACCAAAACTATATTACAGCAACTACTTCAAGTGGTGTTAATTTAACAACTGCTTTGTCAGCGAATATAAGTTTCTATGCCAAATATAATATTGAAGCAGGATTTGATTATATGTTTTTAGATGTTTCTGCAAATGGGGGAACAACATGGAATTTAGTAGCTACTTTTGACGGCGTAGTTACAGCATGGACTCAATACACCTATAGCTTAGGTGGTTATGTTGGTAATTCTAATGTAAAAGTAAGATTCAGATTTTATAGCGATAGTGGATTAGAATATGACGGTATGTATATTGATGATGTTGTTATTACTAGCTATACTGTTGATAATGCTCCACCATTGGTTTTACATACTGCACCAGTATTTTACCAAGGTGTTTTAGGCGCAAATACAACCTCTGCTGATATTATTGATGTTTCAGGGATTGACACAGCAGAACTAAAGTATAGGCTTGATGGAGGTAGTTTCAATACTATTAATTCCAGTAGTGTAAGTGGTAATACTTATCAATTCACCATTCCTCAACAAGCAGCAGGTACTTTGGTTGAATACTATTTTCATGCAGTAGATAGTGCCACAAGTGCAAATACTGTAAATACTGATACATTTAGTTACTTAGCCGGAAACTATATTGTTTATGATAATGGTATTGTTGACTTTGTTGATTCCACAGGTGCATCTGGGGGAGCAGCCGTAAGAGTAAGTTTGCCATCAGGTAATCACCATGTTACGTCTGTTTTGATAAGAAATTATACTGATATTAATAGACCTAATGACTCAATGTTAGTGCATATATGGACCAGTTCAGGAGGTTTCCCAGGTACTGATATTTGTACTCCTAAAATGGTTTATCCAGCAGCAAATCTACAAAACACAAGTGCAATGACTTTGGTTGACTTTAGAAGTGACTCAGCAGCATTGGATAGCTTGACTGGAGATATATTTATTGGTTTTACTGTTCCTTCAGGAGGAACATGGGCAACAATTACACAACCTGGTTTGGGAGTTAGATCTTTTAAATTAAGTTCAACTGGTTGGGCTGCTTCATCAGGTACTAGCGGTGCTTCTGATTTTCATTTTAGAGCAGTAACTCAACCAGCATATGTAGCACCTCCATCAGCACCAACAGCAGGATTTACTTTTGATACTACATACACGCCAAGCATCTCATTTAGTGATGCTTCAAGTGGTACAGTTAGTTCATATTTATGGGATTTTGGCGATGGATCATCAGCTACAACACAAAATACAAACCATACGTATGCTTCAAATAATACATACCAAGTCTGCCTTAAAGTTACTAATGTTAGCGGTTCTGACTCAATTTGCCAAAATATAACTATTACTTCAATAATTCCACCAACTGCTAATTTTAGCTTTGATATTTCTGCAGATCCTACAGTTCAGTTTACTGACTTATCTTCTAATACTCCAACACAATGGGCATGGGATTTTGATGATAATAGCTCAACTAGTAATCAAAAGAACCCTATACATACGTATCCAGCTGTAGGAGGGACTTATAATGTTTGTTTGACTGCAACGAATATATATGGTACTAGTACACCCAATTGTCAAACTATAGTTTTATCTGTTATAGGAATTGATCCTGCTTTTGCTTCAGAGGATATTAAGATTTATCCTAATCCAATGATCGATAATGCAAGAATAGAGATGAGTTCATTTAATAGCTCTGATGTGCAGCTTAATGTATTTGATGTACAAGGAAAGCAAATAAGTGTTGAATATGTTGTTTTTACTGATTATATAGAAATACTAAGATCAAGCATGGAAACAGGACAATATTTTATTGAAGTTATTATTGATAATAAGAAAGCATATAAAGCTCGATTAATTGTTCAATAAATAATCAGACTTTAATTTCAAAAAACAGAGATAGTGCAATTGCATTATCTCTGTTTTTTTTATTCCTAGACTTATATATCCATCCCAAGATAGAGTAGATACACTCAAGCTATCAAAAGTTCTATTTAACATAATATTAATTATAGGGCATCCAAGTAAATTGCGTAATACGGGCTCGCAGAGCCGTATTTAACATAAAATCAGATATAAGACCAAAAATGCAAAGCATTTTTTGTTTTATATCGGCAGATTTTATGTTAAGCAATTTACGGTAGCTCTACTGTAAATTTCTAGAGCTTATTAAAACCTAAGCCATTTTATTTCATTAATATGGGCTCCTAGTATTATCGTAATATAGAACTACAAATAAGCCATGCAAAGCATTTTTTGTTTTATATCGGCAGATTTTATGTTAAGCAATTTACGGT
>JAOZKO010000049.1:0-3668 GCA_029935325.1 Bacteroidales bacterium | reverse complement strand
ATAAGCCATGCAAAGCATTTTTTGTTTTATATCGGCAGATTTTATGTTAAGCAATCATCACAATTCAATATTGATCTAAATTTCACCAATTAATGTTTTGTCATAATTTTTGCTGTACTTCGGCTACAATTTTCATTTAAAAAAATGAAAATCACTCAGCATTTAGCAAAAATATACGCCAAAACTAAAACTCGTATAAATTAATAGCCATGAACTTCAACCATGGCTATTATTATTAGACACCCTCAGTGTCTGTTCTTTATAGAATTTAAATTACACTTTCGTCACAAGTAATTTACAGTATATCTTCTAATTAATACTCCGTTAATGTTTTATACAAATCACACAGTCAGGCGATTACGGCTTTATGCAATAATGTATAATATTCACAAAATCAACACTTTGCATCTTGGCGTCTTTGCGAGAAACAAAAACTCAACGAACTATTGCTAATAATACCCTATTTAAATGCAATATAACTTCTCAAATGTACTAAAACCCATACATTATGTTAAATAGTGTCTGCAAGATATTAATCCAAAACCTCAATCTTAATAATTACATCTTTCTCATCACCCATACTTGATTTTAAAAGGATTCCATTTGTAATTGGAATTAATCTCTTAAATTTAAAATGCTCCATTACAAAAGGTTCGCTTATTTCTTCAGTTACCGCTTCATCTTTGTTTAGAAACTGTACTTTACTGACTTCTCCACTATCATCATCGATAATAAATGCTGAAAATATCCCATTTTTTTTACCCTTATATTCTACTGGGCGTATGTCTTTCTCTATAGTCTTGTTTTTAATATTATCTAGAAAAAAGAAATAATGTTTATCTGAGATTTTCACATACTTAAATGACAAATAAATACTCTTCTTACCAAACTGATCTTTAGGTAGTTTCTTTACCCAAATTAGACTTCCATCCTCCCCTATTTTATGTACTACAATATCCTCATAAATGTGTGTATAAGTTGTTGAAGATCCACTTCCTGAAATATTATAACGATACATTTCACTTACTAATATTAGACCTCTATCTTTAGTAATAATAATATCCTGAAGTCCTAAGTGTTTATAGTCTAGTTTTCCTTTGCTCTTTTTACTACTATTTTTCTTTTGCTTGCCTGGAGTTTGATATTGATTAATCAGATCAATAGAAAATTCAAAAGACTTTTCATATTCTACTTTATTCTCACTGCTAATAAGCATAGCATATACACCATCATAATGATTATTGAATTTTGCTTTATTATCATTATAAAAACCAACTAAATATTTTGAATTGTCTTCACTCATTACTAATCTTAAATCATATACATTTGGACTTTTCTTGTTTAAAACAATATTACTTATACCACTCTCTGTTATCCGCAAAAGTTCGTAATGACAAATAGGCAATTTTCCGGATACACCTGGTGGGATGTTGGC
Source organism: Bacteroidales bacterium (assembly GCA_029935325.1). GTDB lineage: Bacteria > Bacteroidota > Bacteroidia > Bacteroidales > UBA1556 > UBA6267. Next base: position 2,233 of record JAOZKO010000049.1, on the reverse strand, counting down.
ATGATAGATTTTTGCAGCTACATATACATGACCTAAATTATCCACTTGGGTATCATCTAATTTAATTCTAGTACTGCCGCCTTTTAAGGGTAGGTCATATGTTTTAGACCATAATAATTCCATATTTGAGTCAAACACCATATACTTATACTGCATTTCTTTATCTTCTATTTTGTTATATACTAACATTTTAGACATATCTCCAGAGAAGTATAAAGAATAATAGTTAATGATGCGTTTTTTAGAATTATCATTTCTCAATTCATTAACAGCACCTATGGTTTGAGAATCAAAGTCAATCTTTCGGTAACATAGTGCATGAGTCTTTTTCTTTTTGTCAAAATTAGAAGTAAGTATATAGTAACTATCTTTAGACTTAATAACATCAATTATTCTCTCATACTTACGTAAAGCATTCGTAAATTCTTTGCTGCTTGTTTCCAAATTCTGATCAATATCATAAACCTGTATAGTGAGATTATCATATATGTGTTTCAACATATATAGGTTTTCACCCTCAGTAATATAGAATTTGCGTGCATAAGTTACTGCCGTTGGCTTACTAGATGTAATGCTAAAACCCTCAGGAGTAGGAATTACTTGACCAAATAATAGAATTGGAAATAATGCAATAAGTAATAGAAGTGTTGTTTTTTTCATTTGTTATTAGATTTAATGTTTAGAATAATTTTTAATAATACGCAAAGGTATAAAATATTCGTTCCATCTGATTTATAATACCTTAAACCTACAAGATATTTCTACTGAATAATATTTATACCACCCTCTGATAAGAATTTAATACTTTTACTACATATTGGCCCAGAGATTAAGAGCTTGATTTGAGCTTTGTTATTATTCTCCCTTATCTTATTGGCAATGTCCATTATCTGTTGTGAATCTTTCATTATAATTCTGGTTTTGCGCTGCTTAACAATTACTATATCATCACCATCAGATTGTAAAATAGTTCTCTTTGAAAGTCCGTAAGATATTGGATCTAATTGATTTGTCATGTTTTATTTTCTATTTTTCTTTTTTCTCTTCTTATGCTTTTTATCAAACTCCTCATCCTCTAATTTTATTTCATTCATTACGGATTTCCAATCATTATCTTGTTTGCCACTTTCTTTAAGGATATTTTTATAGTCCATTTTCGAAATTTCCATTCTAGATATTGGCTTGCCAAGATTCTCTTCTATCTCTTGCAAGAGTTCCTTTTCCTCACTGCTACAGAATGATATAGCAATTCCTCTTAGGCTGCCCCTACCTGTTCTTCCTACCCTATGCACATAGTGTTCAGAGCTTTCGGGCATATCATAATTTATTACATATTCCACATTAGGTATATCAATTCCACGAGCACTAACATCAGTAGCAATAAGCACTTTTAATTCACCTTTGCGGAATTTCGCCATGGTAGTATTTCGCTCAGACTGTAGCTTGTCACTATGGATTGTTTCAGAAGGAATTCCAACTCTTTCCATTGCTTTTAAAACTCTTTCGGCACGAACCTTTGTGCGAACAAAAACAAGAATTTTCTTTTCTGCATTGCTCTTAATAATTTCTTCTAAGAAAAATCGCTTATCATCCATTTCCACAGATGAAACAGCATGCTCAATGTTTTTCGCAACAGGATCTTTAGGTGATATCTGAATTCTAATAGCTCTAGTTACAATTGAATATGCTAGTTTTTTGATTTTAGGATTTATGGTTGCAGAAAAGAAAAGTGTCTGTCGCTTCTTAGGAATGAAGTTCATTAAATCACTTATATCTTTATAAAATCCTAAATCAAGCATATGGTCAGCTTCATCAAGAACAAGAATTTCTACATTTGAAATATTTAACTCTCCTTGACTTCTTAAATCAAACATCCTACCAGGGGTAGCAATTAAAATATCAACACCTTTGTTTAACTTAGCTATTTGCGGATCTTGCTCTACCCCACCATGAATACAAAAAGAAACTAGATTAAGGTGCTTTCCTAAATCCTTGAAAACTGTGTCTATCTGAAGAGCTAATTCATGTGTTGGAGCCATCACAAGACACCTTATGCCCTCTTTACTCTTTGCTTTATTTTCATTTAGCTTATGCAAAATAGGTATTGCAAAAGCAGCAGTTTTTCCAGTGCCTGTTTGGGCAATTGCCAATACATCTTCACCTTTCAAAATGGGGGGAATCGACCGGTATTGAATGTCTGTAGGCTTTTTATAACCTAGGTCTTCAATACTCA
>JAOZKO010000262.1 GCA_029935325.1 Bacteroidales bacterium | reverse complement strand
GAAATAGAGATGATTCTCGCGGAAACTCTAGATATAAAAGAGACGATAATAAAGGTGGATATTCTTCCGATAGAAGAAGTTCAGATAGTAGAGGAAATAGAGATGATTCTCGCGGAGGTTCTAGATATAAAAGAGACGATAATAAAGGAGGTTATTCCTCCGATAGAAGGAGTTCTGATAGTAGAGGCAAAAGGGATGACAAAAAAGGCGATTATTCCTCAGATAGCAAGAAGTCAGACTATAGAGGAAAAAGAGATGACTCTAGATATCCAAAAAGAGATTCCTGGAAAAATAAATCAGATGATAGGAAAAAGAGAGACGACTCAGAATCAGATAATAAAGATAGGAAGAAAGATTAGTATATAGTATGGCAAAGAAGGAGAAGATAAATCGGATTGGTGTATTTACATCAGGTGGTGATGCGCCAGGAATGAATGCCGCTGTTAGAGCAGTAGTAAGAACAGCAAATCATTATGGTACAGCAGTAAGCGGAATTATGCGTGGTTACGATGGTATGATAAAAGGAGACTTTGTGAACTTAGTTTCTAAAGATGTTAGCGGTATAATCCAAAGGGGAGGGACTATACTACAGTCGGCTCGAAGTAAGGAGTTTATGACAAAGGAAGGAAGAGAAAAAGCCTATAATAATTTAGTGGAAAATGGTATAGAAGCAGTAGTTGCAATTGGTGGAGATGGAACATTCACTGGAGCAACAATACTAAATAAGGAATTTGGAATGCCAATTATAGGAGTTCCAGGAACTATTGATAATGATTTGTTTGGTTCAGATGCTACTATTGGCTACGATACAGCAATGAATACGGTAATTGAGGCTGTTGATAAAATAAAAGACACAGCAGGGTCGCATAATAGACTATTCTTTATTGAAGTAATGGGTAGAGATGCAGGTTGCATTGCACTAAATACAGGCATTGCAGTTGGTGCAGAGGAAATCCTTATTCCCGAAACTGTTACTTATATGGATGATTTAATTTTGACACTGAAACATAATAAACGTAAAGGAAAGAACACAGGAATAATAATAGTAGCTGAGGGGGATGATGCTGGAGGAGCCTACGAAGTAGCAGCAAAAGTAAAGAAACTTGATAGTTCATATAGCACAAGAGTAACAGTATTGGGTCATACCCAAAGGGGAGGCTCGCCCACATTAGCTGATCGGGTGCTCGCTAGTCAGTTAGGATTTCATGCTGTAGAATCGCTATATAAAGGGCACAATAATGTCATGGTAGGAATAGTAAATGGTAAACTAGAGCTAACACCTCTGGAGCAAGCTATTAAAAATAGTGTTGATATTAATAGAGACCTGCTTCGATTAGCTAGAATTTTATCAATATAATTTCCATTTATTATTGACTTTATTACGATTTTAAACGTTATAATATCTATTGCACGATAATTAAACTTAAGGCAACTAATTACTAATTAAATATATTAATTAGCATGTATAGTGTTGTTCAAGAAGTGGTTGATTTACTTTGACTATGTGTTCTGAAAATATGTATTTGATAATAATATTTTTTTAGGAAATAAATATTACCTGATTTTTATATGGAAAGAGAAACTTTATTTGTGGATATACTTTTGCCTTTGCCTTTAGAAGCGCATTTTACTTATAGAGTTCCTTTTAAGTTAAATTCTGATGTTTCTATAGGCAAAAGAGTTGTAGTACAGTTTGGGAAAAAGAAACTGTATTCTGGTATTATAATGAAAGTTCATCAAACAATTCCTTCACATGCTAATGTAAAGTATATCCTTAATATTCTAGATATAAAGCCCATTGTGAATCCTATTCAAATTAGGTTATGGAAATGGCTTTCAGATTACTATATGGCTTATGAAGGTGAAGTTATGAATGCTGCATTACCCACTTCTCTTAAGCTTGCAAGCGAATCTAAACTAATATTAAACCCTGATTTTGACGGTAATTATGATTTATTAAATGATAAGGAGTTTCTTATTGTCCAAGCATTAGAGCGTCATCATATAATAACTCTTACAGAAGCTAGTAAGATTATCGATCAAAAAAAAATAATGCATCTTGTTAAAACTTTAATTGAAAAAGGATGTATTTTGCCTGAAGAAGAAATCCGAGATCGCTTTAAGCCTAAAACAGAGTCTTATGTAAGGTTAAGTGAGGATTATAAAAGTGAAAAAAGTTTAGAGTCTCTTACTAGAATATTAGAGAAAAGAGCATTCAAACAGCTTGAATTATTGCTAGTTTTTTTACAACATTCTAAATTCTTTTCTAAATCACCAAAGCAAATTAGCAAAGCATTTTTATTATCAAAAAGCGGATTGTCGTCAAGTATTATTACAGCCTTAGAGAAACGTGGTGTTTTGGAAGTATATCAAAAGAGTCAATCACGACTAAAAGACTTTGCTGCCACCAAACAACTGAGTTCCTTAAAGCTTTCTGAAAAACAAGAGGTTGCTTTAGGGCAAATTTCAAATATTTTCACAGAAAAGGATGTTTGCCTTTTACATGGAGTAACGGGTAGTGGTAAAACTGAAATCTATATTAAATTAATTAATGAGTATTTAAAAATAGACAAACAGGTTTTATTTCTTGTTCCAGAAATTGCTCTCACTGCTCAGATTATTAATAGGCTAAGAGAGTATTATGGTGACAAATTAGGATATTATCATAGTCGCTATGGAAATAACGAAAGGGTAGAAGTGTGGCAAAATATAAATGCCAACACAAAAAAGAGTTATAAAATTATTATTGGTGCTCGTTCTTCTATTTTTCTCCCTTTTAGTAATTTAGGATTAGTAATTGTAGATGAGGAGCATGACTCTTCCTATAAGCAATACGACCCATCTCCACGCTATCATGCTAGGGATTCAGCAATTGTACTAGCAAAAATGCATGATGCGAAATGCCTTCTTGGTTCTGCAACTCCATCTTTAGAGTCATACTATAAAACTACAACAAATAAATATGGATTGGTGAATTTGGATGAAAGATTTTCTAAAGTAAATATGCCCGAAATTCTTGTTGTAGATACAGTAGAGGCATATAGAAAAAAGGAGATGAAGTCACATTTCACGAAGTTATTATTAGATCAAATAGCAGAAGCATTAGAAAATAAAGAGCAAGTAATTCTATTTCAAAATCGTAGAGGATTCAGTTTGCGTTTAGTTTGTGAAAGCTGCCAGTGGACTCCTGAATGCACTAATTGTGATGTAAGTTTAACTTATCATAAACAAATAGGTAGGCTAAAGTGTCATTATTGTGGTGCGTCCAAGGATGTACCTACAAAATGTCCAAATTGCGGAGGTAATAAGCTTGTAATGAAAGGTTTTGGTACAGAAAAAATAGAAGAGGAATTGCCCGTTTTCTTTCCTGATGTTAAAGTAAAACGAATGGACCTGGATACCACTAGGTCAAAAAATGCTTATTTACAAATTATTAATGATTTCCAAGATAGAAAGATAGATGTATTGGTTGGTACTCAAATGGTATCTAAAGGTTTGGATTTTGATAATGTAAGTTTAGTAGGAGTAATGAATGCCGATAATTTGCTTTATTATCCAGATTTTAGATCTTTCGAGCGAAGCTTTCAGCAATTGACACAAGTAAGTGGAAGGTCAGGAAGACAACATAAAAGAGGCAAAGTAGTAATTCAAACGGCACAACCATATCATGCTGTTATTAGAGATGTTATTGATAACAATTTCTTAAGTATGTATAAAAGCCAGATGGAAGAAAGAGCAAGCTTTAAATATCCGCCTTTCTATCGTGTGATTCGTATATCATTAAAACACAGGGACTATCATGTATTAAATGATGGTGCAAGATATTTTACTGATTTATTACTGCCTAAACTAGGGTCTCGAGTACTTGGTCCAGAATATCCTGCTGTGGGGCGTATCAAGAATTACTATATAAAAAATGTATTGGTGAAATTTGAAATAAATGCATCACATAAAGCAGTTAAAACTATTATAAAGGAAGCAATAAAGGAAATGTTTCAGGAAAAGAGCTACCGATATATTCTAATTCAGGCAGATGTTGACCCAGTTTAAAAATAAAATCATAATTGACACAATACCAATTAATCAACTAAAGTATCTTCTTAAAATTCTACTTATCTATATTAGAAATACCATAATAGCTTAGGCTTGACAATAATCTTTTTATAGCTCGAATGCTGTTTTAAATGAACATTTTGATTGCAATTTGCTATTATATGTACTTTTTTTTATTTTTTTTTAAAATAAATAATTTATTAAAGAAATTTTTGTTAATTTTAG
>JAOZKO010000048.1 GCA_029935325.1 Bacteroidales bacterium | reverse complement strand
CCAGTTCAATTTTTGTTAAAACTTTTTCTTTTTCAAGAGCTTCATTCTCTAATCTGTGCAGGGTTTTCTCTTGCTTGTGTTTTCTAATAATCGAAATTGTTATAATACCCAAAATAATGATAATCAAGCCTATTACTACCATCAAAAAAGTAAACTTTTGTTTTCTATTTTCCTCCTCTTGCTTTCTGAGTTTATCTTGTTCTTTTAATAACTCTATCTGTTTCTCTTTTTTATCAAGATCATAAATTGCTTGTAAATTAGCAACTTGCTGTTGTGTGTTATCATTTCTTATGGAATCAGAGAGCTGTTTGAATTTTTTATAATTTAAAAAGGCGTTTTTATAATCTTCAATTTCATTATAGTAAATTGATAATAATTGATAAGCCTTTCGTAGTGATTGCGTACTGCCAATTTTAGTTGCTAATTCAAATCTTTTATCAGCCCAATATTTTGCGTTTTCAAAGTTATTTTGTTTTAAATAGTAGTAAAAGTAATCATTACAAAGCTCGAACAAACCGTTAGTATTATTATACTTATTGTAAATTTCTTCTGCCTTTTTGAAATAAATATATGCACTATCGGCATTTCCCATATCAAAAAGAGCGCCACCAATATTACCGTATGCAATTGGAGTTGAGCGCTCATTTCCAATACATTCCCATAATTTCATTGCTTTTGAAGCATAAAATAAGGAAGAATCAGCATTATTCTTATAATTGAAAACTTGACCAATATTTGAATATGCTCCTGCTATTTCTGATGTGTCTTTTAATATCACCTGTAGCTCTAGATATTTTCTGAAAAAGTCAATTGATAAATCCAAATCCTCATCATTATCACTAAAGATATAAATAATACCTATTTCGTTATAAGTCATTGCAATAGCAAATGTGTCTTGTGCTATTTCAAGATATTTTAAAGCATTAAAGCAGGCTTCTATTGCTTTATCATTTTCTCCTAGCATTTCATAAGAATAGCCAAGCTCGTAGTAAGCTAATCCAACGTGTTTTGGAGTATTAATTTCACTTGATATTCCAATTAATTGTTTGCTTAAAGCTAGTCGCAAACCGATATTTTCATAATTATGACTATTGACTTCGTATTTAACAATATCAAATTGCTCGCTTAATGATTTTCCATAAATTAAGGAATCTGTATATAAGGAATTGATATCAGTTTGAGCATTGACTTTAAGTAAGAAAGCAATAAAAATAGTAATTATGTATAAGCGTCTCATAAGCTAAGTATTTTGTTAAATGTTTTGAATGTATTCGTGCAAATCCTCATCAGCAGTTATATCAAGTTTTTTGCGCAAACGATAGCGGGCAGTCTTTACACTTTCAGGAGATATATTTAGTACTGAGGCCGATTCTTTAATATTCATATTGAGTTTAACTAATGCGCATAATTTATAATCATTACTTGATAGTCCAGGAAATTTTATATTTAGGTTATTATAAAACCCTTGGTTTACCTCCTCGAAATAATTCTTGAAAAGCTCCCAATCTTTTTCAGATTTATTATTACGTTTTACAAGCGTATTTAATCTTCGTAATTGAGTTTTTACTTCATCGGTACTTTGTTTGCTGATATTTAAAATATCACCTTCCATCTCCTGCAAAAACTGATTTTTCTTCATCATATTCAGCGCGTGAGAAGTTAGTTGTTTCGATTTGTATTCTAGTTTTGTATTTAGCTCTGTTTCTATTATTTTTTGTTTTTCTAACTCGGCTTTAACTAGCTCTTTTTCTTGATTGTGAACAAGGTCTTTCTGTATTTGTATTTGCTTATTCTTATTGCGTTTAATGATAAAAGCAATGAAAGCAAAAACGAAAAGTAGTATTAATGCAGTAATTGCAATAAAAGAGAGCTGCTGCCTGCTTTTCAATATTTCTTTTTCAAGTTTTTCGGCTTCCTTTTCTTTTTGTAAAAGTATAATTTCCTGTTCTTTCTTTACACTTTGATATTTTACATCTAATTCTATAATTTCCTGTTTTGTTTGCCCACCATCAATACTATCTTGAAAGTGCTTATATACCTCATGAAAAAATAATGCTTTTTCAAAATCCTTGCTTGACTTATAGAAGTCATGTAAGTCGCGAGCAGCATATTTTACAACCTGTGCTTGATTAATTTCTTTTGCTGAATTGTATGATGCCAGAAAGCAGTATTCAGCAGAGTCATTCATTTCGCTATTTACGTAGTTTAAGCCTAGGTTTTCATATAGAATATTAAGATTTGGAATAAGGTTGTTATCAGAATAGATTTTAATCGCTCTATAATAATATGGCCGGGCAGCTTCTAAGCTTTCCATTTGTTCGTATAGTTTAGCCAAATTTACATAGGATGTTGCAATACTTTGTTTTGAACCATGTTTTATAAATACCATAAGAGCAAGGTCTTCATAAAATAATGCTGAATCATATTTTTGTATTTTTTTATAGTAAATTGATAAGTCAGAATGGAGTTCTGCTAATTGCATCGGGTAATCAATTTTCTCGGATAATTTAATGGCTCTGCTTAAATGAGCCAATGCGTCTTGCTCTAGCTTTAGTCTGTTTTTGAGGTAATATAGTGATTGGAGTCTCCCAACAATTGAAATAGTATCTCCTATTGACTCAAAGATATGTAATGATTCATACAAATAATCAGCTGCTTTATTGTATTCTCCAATATTTTGATACATTGTTGCCAGGTTTCCTAAAGAACCTGCTACTCCGATGGTGTCATTTCTCTCCCGCCTAAGGTTAAGTGTTTTTTCACCATATTCTATTGCACTTTGATATTGCCCAAATCGTTGGTATAATAATGAAATTAGATTTAATGCATATTCTTTCTCTTCTATATTATTAGTCAATTTATTCACTTCAATGGCCATTAGGCTATAGTGCATAGAGGAGTCCAAATTTCCAGCCACATAATTACCGATTGCGAAGCGTACGTAAGCTTTTTCTAATAACATATTATTTTGTGTAGAATTAGCATAATCCATAACTTCCTGAGCAATGCTAATGGTTTTTTGTGGTTCATAACGATAATATAGTCGTGATAATTTTGCCTTTAGCTCGTATAGTTCCACGCCAGAGCTACCATTAATTTGCTTTTCAATTAATGCTATCTGATCTTTTTCTTTTCCATCAACAGTAGAAACTGAAAGTGATAATAAAATAATTACAATTAACTGTTTGTAAATCATTTTGCTCATAATAATACCTTATTTAATATTTTGTATAAATACATGTAAATTATCTAAACTCTTTAATCTTATGTCTTCCTTCGCTCATAATGTCCTCCTACGCTCATAAGTCTCTAAAGATTCTTACAAATATAGATAATTGCATGTTCACTCATCTGTTTTTATGAAATACTTGAATTTCCAGAGGTGTACAAGGTTATAAAGCACTATAAAACAGAGATAAAGAACTGTCAATATTTCTACTTGTTCACCTATTGTTCACCTGTTTGTTATGGCTTGTTCACCTAATGTTGCCCCATATTATTAGGTCAAACTACTTTTTGATTGTTGTTTTGCACTGTCATTCCGAAAAAGGAATTTTTGGAGTAGAGAATAATTTTTATCAAACTAAATTAGTAGTCATACTTTAAAAACTAATAATATGCCTTATCTAGTAAATTATATAAATCAACATATAATGATTCACTTTGGGGAGTTTATTCAATCGGCACATATACAAGTGATTTCAAATGAAGGCTCAAAGGAGATTATTCAAACTTGGCAGGTGAAGAAGGTGGATTTTATTAGCCTACCATTTTCTGCTCAAAATGGAAATTATTTAGTGAAACTTAATGTCAATAATAGTGAATTTGTAAAAAATATAATCATAAATAATTAATAATGAAATATATTAATAAATTATTAGCAATAGCGGCCTTTAGTCTGATTTCCTTATCAACACTATTGGCACAAAACCAAATTATTATTCAATCGGTTTTAATACCTCCATATCCAGTATATTATTCTGATATTACTACTATGCCAGGCTTGGCAACGGTAATTGTTCAAAATACGGATATGAACAACTCCTATACATTAAGATTTAGGATGAAATTAGACGGTGGAAATGGGGTTTCGTTATTGCTAAGCGAAGAAGTAATACCATCTAATCCCATTAGCATCGGACCAGGTGAAGTAAAAACCTTAACAGGTGATGACTTTGCCAATATCTACCATGGTATTGGTCTCGAAGATTTAGTAGTAACAGGTGTTAGTGAAAAAAGCGTATTACAATCTCAACGTATTCCTGATGGTCTTTACAAATTATGTGTGCAAGCTTTTAGTAATGAAAATGTAAAGCCACTTTCTGGCTATGAGCCCACGGGCTGCTCCAATAAAATGCAGATTATTACCATTGAGCCACCGGTAATTCTATCACCACTTGACGAAGCAGAAATAACAGCAACAGATCCTCAGCAGATTCTAATGCGTTGGACAACGGTAAATTCTGCCACTGCAGCAATGCTTTATGATATAAGAATTGCGGAGGTACCAGAGGGTGTTTCTGCTTACGAAGCCATGCGCTCGGATAATTTACTGTTTTTCGAAGAGCTAGACTATCCAGCTACTGTTTTTAGCTATGGTCCTTCATTTCCTAGTCTTGTTAGTGGAAAAAATTATGCACTACAAATTAAGGCTCATGATGCGACAGACAATGCTAATATTAGAAATGATGGTAAAAGTGAGATTGTTGTTTTTAATTATTTGCAAGCCAATAAAGCTTCTAACTTATCTTTCAATTGTAATGGACCATGCCTTAGCCCACCAAGACCATCATCAAAAATACCGCTTGAGAATCTTGTTGCTGGTGATGAAGTTAGAATAGGGCATTTTCATATGACAATTCTTAGGGCTTCAAAAATTGGTAAAAAATTTAGTGGAGAAGCTATTCTAGATGTATCATCATTCTTTACAGTGCCAATACTATTAGAGTTTGACAATTTAATGATAAATAGTAATTACGAAGTAACTACTGGTACTGCAGTGGCAAAGCAGAAGCCCGCACTTTCGTCCATCGGTTGCTATCAGGATGCTGAGGGATTTATTCCCCAGTCGGATCAAGATATGGCAGAGATCTATAATGCTATAATAAATCCAAATTCTACAGTAACAACTTATATGAATAATGTAAGCTCATCAAGTGCGTATTCAGGAACAAACCTACCATTGGGTTATGGTAATTCTGGCAAAGAAATGGTGATTATAGGAATGTATTTTACATCCACAGGTGCAACTATGAATTCGGTATCAGGATATCAAATGGCTGGAGATGTAAATACTGGTGTTATAAATCTCGTGTATGGTATCAATAACGTATGCATAAGCCCTGGCGGCCCAACTAATGGAGCCGGAACTAACGATGTGGTACTGCTTAATGCTGTTGATTTTCACCCAAATGCAAATATGGTAGTAAGATTTGAGCCTGGTAATATGGGAGCAAATACTGGCTGTTATGCAAGAATTAATTGTAGCGGAATAAGTGAATTTCATATTAGAGGTACTGTTGCCATGAGTAGAGCAAACTTTCTTCCTGAAGATGCCAATGGGAATTTAATTGCAGGGAAATCTCTTGGTGCTAGTTTTTATGTAAATACATTGAATCCTATTAACTGGATTGCAAATATGGTTTTTGAAGGAACTACTACTTTGCCAAATGTAGAAATAACCCCGCATTTAAGAATTAATAGCCTAGCAGATTATTCATTTACAATAAAAAAAATGTCTTATGATAATTCGCTGTATGCTAATCCATCGGATCTAAATTTATCTCGTAGCGATATAGCTTCATTGGGAGAGGCTAAAGCATGGAAAGGTGTGTATATAAAGGATTTTGACCTATTAATGCCAAATTATTTTAATAAAAATGATAGCAATAGAATAGCTATTATTGGTCGTAATTTTATTTATGACGAAAATGGATATAGCTTTAATACAAGCGGACGCAATTTATTAGAAAAAGAAAAACCAGGAACTTTTGATGATTGGGAATTTACAATTTCAGGGTATTATATCAGAGTTGTGCATAGCGAATTACAGCATTGTATATTAAGTGGCGAAATACGTTTGGATATAGCAAATGATTATATTCGTTATCGGGCTCAAATGACTGTTAATAATGATGATACGAAATATTTTTTACGTGTTAGTCCTGGGCAACGTTTCAAAATGGATATGTGGAAAGCATCGCTTATATTAGCTTCAAGTTCAATAATAACAGGAAGCGTTATAAATAGTGATATAAATGCCGAAGCTGACTTAACAGGAAGATTGTTCTTGAACGAAAAAATTGAAGGAATAGAATATATAAATTTCAATGGTTTGTCATTTAGCAACTTAATGGTTTACTCACATGATCCTTGGCTTGAGAATGGTCATTTTAGCTTGGATAATGATGAGGGGCAAAAATTTGGTGGCTTTGATATTAGCATCGACAGTTTATATTTTTTAAACGAGCCAAGACTTGAAAATATCGCTAGAAAGTCTATAAACTTTAATTTAAAATTTGCTTTTGGAGATTCTACTGGAGGTTTTTCATCAGATGCTAATATTAAAATAATAGGAAAAAAGACCACTGCTGATGCTCAATGGGGCTATGATAGTATTAGGGTTGGTGATATAGATTTCCATGGTGAAAATTCAGTTGTAAAGGCCGATGGAATATTACAATGGATACAGAATGACCCAGTTTATGGAAATGGCTACAGAGGAATGCTTGATGCTTATTTTTTCGAAGATTATCTTGTGGAAGCACAAGGACTTTTTGGAGCTAATGCTGCCTATGATTATATGTATATAGATGGATCTGTTATTTATCACGAGAAAATCCCTCTACTTTCATCAATGGGTATTATTGGTCTTGGCGGCGGCTATTACAATAATATGAAAGTTATTGGCAACTATAAACCAATGACAATTGGCGAAATAAAGAGAAAAGCAGAATATCGGCCACGAAAAGGCTATAAAGGCTATAAGGGCTTGTTTGTGTTCACCTCAGATTACGATGTTTTTAACGGAATAGCACAGGTAGAAGCAGTGATGAATGATGATGTTTTGGAAAAATTATATATTGATACAGATTTTGGAATGTTACGCCCTTTACCTATTGGTGAGGATGCTCATTTTGAAGATCCTATGATACAAATTAAAGGTAGATTTACTTATGATGGAATAAATGGCAATAATAAATATCTTGATGCTCAATTGGGCTATAAATATAATATTCCAATAAATCCATCTTTTGTATGGGCCGAGAATCTCAATCTTGGCACAATTGAATTTCATGACTCTGGGGATGAAGATTGGTATCTTAGAATTGGTAAGCCTAGTAGAATGATTAATTCGCATTTAGGAATTCGATATAAACTATTTGGTAAAACCGAGCAATTAAGCCTAGCAAGTGCTAATTTATATTTCGATATTGGAACTGTTCTGCCTGCAATGCAGCCCTTTCCACGAAATGCACCACGAAGTCTCAACAGCATTTATAGAACAGAGCCTTCATCGGTATCTTCATCAGGAGTTATGTTTGGCACACATATACAATTTGGAATGCCCAAAAAGCGGAGTTTCACAGTTCTAAAGTGTGGTATTAATTTCAGTGCTGCTGCAGGACTAGGTTATGATTTAGCAGTAGAAAAGAAAACGGGAGTACTATGTAATGGAAATTCGGACTTTGGAATATACAAATGGAGAGCTGACGGACAGGGCTATCTATATGGTTTTGCCGATTTAGATGGTGTAATTTTAGGATATGATTTTAATATTGCCGGAGCGGGATTTAGCACTGCCATGAAAACCATTCTACCTAATCCTACTTATTTTGGTGCTGCTATTCAACTACACCTTGAATTACCTATTGTTGGTGGATATAATATGAAAACTAATTTCACCACAGGAAGCACCTGTGAATACACACTTGATACAACATTTTCTGAAAATTTCTACCTCAAAGATTTGGTAGAAAGCATTGATTTAAGTAAAACTGTGGATAGTGTTTATGCTTTTGATAATGAAATTTATGCTGATGTAAAAACCATAATGCCCATTGGTAGAGTAAATACTATTTATACCGCTGATGGAACGGTTATTAGAACAAAGCTAATGTATCAAGCATCATTATACGAAAAAATAAGTGATGCTGAAACCAATACAATAATATCAACACCAGAGCAAGGCGTATTCCGTACTCGATTTAATGATAATTTAAAAATATCAGGAAGTGGCAAAAATTTACGAATATACCTTACTGATAATCTAGGAAATCCTCTATTGCTTCCTGACCGCCAATATGGAGTAAAAATTAGAGCAATTTTTATGTATTCTGAAAATAACGGTTCTTACCGCATTGTGCAAAGTGATAATAATAAGCCTGCAAGCGATGTGCAATATGTAAGGTTCTTCACCAAAAAGCAAGGTCAGGTAAAAATCACAAATGTAATTGCAGCAAATCCAGCAATAAATCAACGTTTCTTTTATTTAGGTGAAAATACAAGCAATAATACTTGCTATTTGCAATATAGTAATGATAGGATTTTTGATGCTTATGGAGAAAGAAGTAATCTTAAAGTAGAGTTTGTAGATGTTGGGTCTGGAGAGGTATTCAGCAGCATAGCAAATAAGGTTTCTAATCAAAACAAAATAAGCTATAACCTACCTACAGGTGCACGTATTATAGCAGGGCGCAGGGTAAACTATGGCTTACGTAATGGAAGAATTTACGAAGTAAAAGTATATATAAGAGCATATAGTAATGGTGCAATGGGTGATTATTTTGAATTATATAAATACTATTTCCGCACTAGTGATTATGGCAAATATGCTGACAAACTAGCTGATATACAAATCTCTTACAGAACCTATTATCTATCTCAGCCAACTTACAAATATGTTAAGCTTAATATTAAGGCAACTGAAGGCTTTGGTATAGATGAGTACATTAGTTTAGGATTAGTCACCATAAATAAAGTTGACGGCACCGTTGATCCATGGAAGACTCAATACAATTCATTGCGAAATTATGTACATTCTCATAATATAAGATTGTACTCCGTTGTTTCGGAATTCCTGCCTAATTTAAGCCGATATAATTATCTAGGTGATATTACATTGGCAGAAATAAATGATGTGGAACAAAATGGATATAATTTTCAAAATAACAGAGTAACGCAACTTCAAATCAACTGGAAATTGAATGAAAACCTCTACGGGTATTGGACAGCAGTAAAGAGTTATAAATGGGATAGATTTGGTAAAACAAGGCCTGCACAAGCAAAAATGACCCCTTATATAACAAGTCCTTCTATTGGTAATGTTGAATTAATGATTAACAATAGCACAACGACCAATTTTTCAATGAGTCTTAATTATCGCGTTCTAAACACATCACATTAAGATATTAGATATAAACTCCATATCACCTAATTAATAATATTTAAGTATATGAAAAAAATAACAATAGTAATAATAGCAATAATGCTGAATTTAGGAATAAATGCCCAAGGGATAGACGCAGACACCCTTTTAGTTTTTTCTAAATACACACCAGAAGGTGTAATGCTAAAAATCGCACCACAAAGAGCTCAAACATGGTTGCTCGGTGCCGAAAATGGTTATGAAATAAGACGTACTGAAATTGGAAATGAAGATATTCAACTTCTTACAGAAACTCCTCTGAAACCTTATAACAAGGACGAATTTAAAAAAATGGCAAATGGAGATTCTGTCTATTCTTTCCAAAAGAATGCTGTTTTTGATAATATAACCAAAAATAAATCTGAAATGTCGGTATCGCAAAGAATTATGTTTGTTGATAGACTTCAGAATGATTATGGCTTTTATTTTCTTCTTGCATCACGAATAAGGGAAATATCAATATCCTCAGGTTTAGAATTTATAGACAAAACGGCAAAAAAAGACAGAACCTATATTTACAGTATAAAAATTAAAGACGATAAAAACTCTTCACATGCAGGTAACTCAATAATCACAACCACAGAACAAGGCGTAGCCTTACCTGAGTTGGTTGCAATTGAGGGTGATAGCAGTGTTCAATTCAGATGGATGCAAGGAGATAATAATCCCATTTTCTGCTATTATATAGAAAAATCTGTTGATAATAAAATCTTTGAAAAAGTAAACAAATCGCCAATTTATAATTCCACTGAAAAAATTAGTGATAGCACAGGAGTTAAAAAACAAGCAATTATAACATATAACGATAAGCTAGATGCTAATTATAAACCATATTATTATCGTATTATTGGTATCGATTTGTGGTCCTCAGAAATAATATCAAAAGATATTGTTAAAGTAATGGGCAGAGATTTAACAGCGCCACCTGTTCCTAATATGATTAAGGTTAGTACTGATAAGAAAAATAAATCCATTACATATAAATGGGAATATAATTCTCCTTCTGATTTTGCTGGCTATAAATTTTATGTATCGGATAAATATAAAGGTGAATATAAAAGTTTAAATGATTCACTTTCATCACCTACAACAAATTCATACACCATTGATTCAGCTGGGGAAGGTGAAGCATATTATTTACGAATAATAGCTTTTGATACAGTAGGAAATTATTCTGTAAGCAATCCAAAACCAGGAATGTTAGCTGATATTTATCCTCCAACAACACCGAAGGGTTTCAAGGCATCGATTGATACTAACGGAATATTAAAACTTGTTTGGAATAAGAATCCGGAAAGTGATATTCGAGGATATAAAGTGTTTGGCGGTAACACAAAACTTTCTAGAAAAATAGCTCCTACAGGATATATTATCACCGACACATTTTTTGTAGATACCATATGGGTAAACACTTTATCAAAGCATAAATATTTTACAATGGTTGCTGTGGACAGAAATTATAATATTTCTAAAAGCACATCTGTCATTAAGGTTAATTTACCCGATAGAATATCTCCTTCAGCAGGAATAATCAATAATGTATCAATTGAAGAAGAACACATAAGAATAAACTGGACTCCATCGGCAAGTGATGATATTGCTAAGCAAGTAATTCTAAGGCATAATCATAAACAAAATGAATGGGAAACCATCTCTGATGTTTCAAATACTGATACAACATTTTTAGATATTATACCAGAACAAGGACGTTACGAATACAGCATAATGGCTATCGATTCATCAGGAAATAAAGGTGAATTATCTTATGCGTATCCTTTGGTAATAAAAGCAAAAGCCTCTGATATTACAATCACCGATTTTAAAGTTAAGAAGAAAAATGGACAATCCATATTAACATGGAATAGCAAAGGTGAAAAACCTAAATTCTATCTAATTTATAGAAAATCAAGAAATAATGATTTGAGTATTATTGCAAGTATTAAGGACACCAAATTTACGGATAAAAGCACTAAAAAAGATAATACTTATACATATTATATAATACCTCAGGACGAAAATGGCGTTCTATATTCACCAAGTAAAACCAAAAAAGTGGGCTTCTAAAACTATTAATCAAGTTTATTAATAAATTATCAATACGTAAACTCCGTATTATGAAAATAACAAAACATATTTTAGGAATCATTTTTCTCCTACTAAGTCTATCAGTATGGGCTCAGGATTTAAGTGATATTAATAAATCCAAGCCTTTCAAAATGTCAGGAAATATTTCCCTAGGCAGCTTTTTATATAATGCCAATGGAATTGATGCTCGACAGCAGCCCTACGGATATAGCTTAGGAGCAAATCTTAACTTTAATATTTATGGAGTTAGCGTTCCTTTTTATGCAAGTTTTAATGAGCAAGGGAGTGCCTTTCAGCATCCATTTAATAGGTATGGCATA
This sequence comes from Bacteroidales bacterium, assembly GCA_029935325.1. GTDB lineage: Bacteria > Bacteroidota > Bacteroidia > Bacteroidales > UBA1556 > UBA6267. The sequence goes on along the minus strand of JAOZKO010000048.1, from coordinate 1,461 downwards.
AGCCCACGATATAAATGGGCAAAGGCTCATATTGGTTGGCGAAGCATGAGTATGTCGCAATTTAGCCTTAGTAATACTACTTTTTTGGGGGTAGGACTGGAGCTTACTCCTAATAAACTCCGATTTGGAATTATGTACGGAAAATTAAAACAATCGGCAGCGATGCAGAATATTAATTATGATAGACCTCAGTTTGAACGTAAAGCCATGGCGGTAAAAATTGGCTATGGAACTCGTAAAAGCTATATTGATTTTATTGTTTTTAAAGCTAAAGATGATACAACATCCCTAGCTGCTCCCGATAGCATTCTTAACGAATTGCCCGCAAACGAAAACTTTGTGCTGGGAATTAAAAATCAAATTACGATGCTTAAAGATAAACTGATATTCAGTTTTGATGCTTCTTTTAGTGCGTTTTCGCATGATATCCGATATTCTGATATTCAGGTTTTTGAAGAGACAAAATACGATTGGACTAAAGTTATTTACAACCCAAATATTTCATCATCTTTTAATTATGCAGGAGAAACGAGCCTTACATATCGTCAGAGTTTGTTCTCCATTGGAGGTAAGTACCGAAGGGTAATGCCCGATTTCAAAACCTTAGGTTCGGAATATATACTTAGTGATTTGGAAGCAATAACAGTAAATCCTTCTGTTAATTTATTGAAAGGCAAAGCAGTACTTAGTGGTAGCGTAGGAACGCAGCGCAATAATCTTGATGGGTCGCGTACCTCCACAAACCAAAGAATGATTTCTTCAATAAACCTGAGCTTAAACCCATCACCTTACTACGGAATTATGTTTGGGTATTCAAATTATACATTCCAGCAGCAGGTGGTTATCGACTCACTTTATAACGATTCCATGGTGGTAAATCAGCTTAGCCAGAACTATAACGTTGTTCCTCGCTTAACTTTAATGAAAGACAATTATGTTCATAATCTAATACTTACGGTAAATTATCAGGTTCTTAACGACCAGAATGACGTAACCGCTGATTTGCAATCCAATACCATGTTGTTGGGAAATTTGATGTATAGCATAACGCTAAAGAAAATGGCATTGAGCTTAAGAGCTGGTGCTACTTATTTCAATTTCAAATCAGGATTAATAAATATAGACCGCATGGGTGTGAATATTGGAGCTAGTAAAAAGTTTCTGAAGAATAAATTACGAACCAGTGCTACCATCTCTTTCAATAAGCAAGACGAAACCTATAGTAATTCTACTTTTTTCACTTCAAATATTGGCTTAAACTATCAGGTTTTCAAAAAGACAAGTATAGGCTTACAATTCTATTTTAATAATATCAATTCCACCCGAAGAACCTATAGCGAACAGCGGGTGCAGTTTAGGGTTTCGCAGGGGTTTTAGGGGTAAAAACATAAATCACTGAATATCAATAGTAGTTACACTTTTAAGGACGTAAAAGTGCGAATAACTACACTTTTAAGGACG
>JAOZKO010000047.1:10879-13296 GCA_029935325.1 Bacteroidales bacterium | reverse complement strand
TTCGAAAATTATTGTTTTATAATCTATTAATTCAGCATTAAATTCATCAATGCTCCCCATCCAATATGTTCTGACCGGAAGGATAATAATCTGCATTTGATTAGTCTTCTGCTCAAAATTAATACTTATATATTTGTTTTCAATCTTAATATAACTATCGCTGATTGTTATTTTATTTTCAAATATAGCTCCATCTTTTGTATATGATTGTACAATTTGCCACTCATCACTTGAGGAGCCAAAAATTGAGAAATTTATGCTAAAAAATATTATTAAGATTATTGACTTCATATTAATTTCAATATATTGTTCGGTAATAATTATAAAAGAATCTAAAAATATAGAACTAGAATTTAAAAAATTGAATAGACCTATTCAAAAGTAAAAGTTATCCAAGCCATTTTACTTGTAAGTTTCTCCATATTCGTTGTGTAAATAGTCTCTTCCTGATTGAGAACATTTACCAAGCCATAGGCCATCTGAAGTTCAATTCCAAATTTGAAATAGGGTAAGTAAAAGTCGAAACCAACACCTGTTGTTAGCATAAAATCATGGGGATTAAGCTTTATAACAACTTCGTCACTAGTTCCTTTTTTCTTATTTTGAGATGCTAAATCCAAGCTATATCTGGCTCCTGCCAATACATATGCTCGCATATTATTAAGCTTATTGTCAAATCTTTTGGACTTATATTTCAAAGTTATTGGAAAATCTAAGAAAGTACTCTCTACTGACTTTATAAATAGCTCTTCGTCAGTAGGGCTTGTTTTAATAATGTATTGAATATCGCGCTGACCAAATGATAATGTTGGTACAAATCTTAGATCTAGGAATCTAACTAATCTTTTGTTAGCAACAATACCAATATTAAATCCTTGACTTGATGAAGGTTGAATTATTATTACCGATGTATCGTATTCCATATGGTCAACAGGGTAAAGATTAAAGTTCATTGTATTCATCCCTAAAGTAAAACCAAAATGCCATTGTTTATGGTCGTATTTTGGCAGGTTTTTTGGCATATACTGACCGCTAACATTAACAAAGTAGAATGTTAAAACAATTAAGGATAGTATGAATTTTAGTCTCTGCATATTGTGGCCAAATAACGTTGCAAAATTACAATTATTATTAAATCTATTTTTCTCCTATATAAATACTTGATATTCCAAATGAAAGAGCCTTATATTCGGTATTTCTAAACCCAACTTTTTTCATTACATCAGTAAATTCATCGTAGGCAGGGAATCGCTTAACTGATTCAGGTAGATATGTATAAGCACTAGAATCATTAGAAATTGCCTTACCCAAAACTGGTAGTATATTTGCTGAATAGAAATTATACAATTGTTTTATTGGGGCTTTCCTGGGATGTGAAAATTCCAATACAATTAAAGTTCCATTCTCCTTTATAACACGTTTTATCTCTGATAAGCCCTTTTCAAGATCCTCAAAGTTACGTACACCAAATGCTACCATTGCTAAATCAAAAGTATTATCATCAAATGGTAAATCTTCGGAGTCTGCCTGTTTAAGTTCTATAATACTATTTAGCCCTTTTTTTTCTACTTTTTTTATCCCAACTTCAAGCATTGCTTCCGAAATATCAATACCTACTATTTTTTCAGCATTAGATTTCGTTGCTAAAATTGCTAAATCTCCAGTTCCTGTAGCTACATCTAATATGTGCTTAGGGTCTTTTGACTTAATAATTTTTAGTACTTGATTTCTCCAATGGTAGTCAACGCCAAATGATAAGAAATGGTTCAGGAAATCATAATTCTTAGCTATGCTATTAAACATATTGCGAACCTTTTCCTTCTTGTCTTTTCCAGGAAGCTCTGATAAATGTTGCTGATTGTCGGTCATAAATTTTGGTAAAAAATAAGTGCGCAAAGTTAATTATAATAAAAAGGCAAAAGAGTATTTTATTCGAAGCGTCTTTTTCTGAATTTTTTACGGTGAGAATTTATTAAATTAGGCTTGTCTTTTTCAAAATTATAGAATAAAAATTGAAGGCTAGAGATGATAATTAGAACCACCCATAGGATATCATATAATGAGAAAACGTTGACTGCTTCAGAGATGAAAAGTTGCAGGCTTCCAATATTTATATTACGGATATAGAACATTATTAAATCAAAGTCAAACTCAGACTTATCAATATAGGCGGTTAAATACCAATCGTAATAATGCTCAAAGTATAGGTATTTTCCAAGAAGGAAAGCGCTAAGGGAAAAGAATAATGCAAAGAATACCTTTTTAGGTTCGCCTTTATCGTTCATAAATAAATAAGCCAATAGTCCCTGAATGCCACCAATTAACACCGTCAAGAAGCCTAACTCCATGCCAGTACGAACAGTCAGAGAAAACCAAATTACTGCACTAAAAAAAGAAAATGACAATGCTAAAACCAA
>JAOZKO010000047.1:0-10779 GCA_029935325.1 Bacteroidales bacterium | reverse complement strand
TAATGAAGGGGCTTGTTTCAGCAAAAAGATATGCATATTAATATCCGACTTTCCCAAAATTAATTTCAATATCTTTATCAGTATATTTAAATGCTAAGCTGAAAACAAATTCATTAGCAATTTCTTGATAATCAGCTTCACTGAGCTCGTCAATGCTTTTGTTATATGCCAAATGCGAATATTCTCGAACCGAACTTAGATAGCCAATAACAACATTATATATATAAATATTGAGGCTGCTAAGCTTATCCTCTTTTTTAGTGCAAATCCAAATACCATTTCCGCGAGCACCAACAGCATAGTTAGGATCTACACCCCAACTCAACATTTGTTTTCTGACAAAACTTGGAATACTATCAACCTCAGTAATGATTTGCTCAATTTCAGTATTATAACCATCTTTAATAATCTCAAGAATCATATGGTCATCATATTGAATCTGGCCTTTGACACATGGTGCTGGTTCAATTCCAATTGCAATGGTATTTCTATTGCTTTTGCTTACTAATTCTTTGGTCTTCATATCAAGGTAAACCAAAGGCCACTCTTTTGATTCATTAATGCAATATGTATCGTCGAAGTATATTATCAAATCATTCAATATACTAAGGGAGTCAATAGGGATAACTAAACTATGATAGTCTTGCGCAAATAACTGCTCCTCCCTTTCACTCATTTGCTTTGCATTGTCGCAGGCAGTAAGAGTCAGGATTATTAGTATTGCTATTATATTAAGCTTAGTAATTATTGCTTTCATGTGATTTTTTAATTATTGAGAACTCATTTGTTAGGCCCAAAGGCAAAACAGTTATAAAAATTATTTTAATATTTTTTTAGATTCTACCAATAACTTCTTTTTATCAATTGGTATAACGCCAATCTCTTCACAAACAAGACCTCCAGCAAGGTTTGCTAACTTTGCAGCATCGACAGGAGATAAGCCAGTAGAAAGGCCTAATGTTAAACTTGCTATAACGGTATCTCCAGCTCCAGAAACATCAGCAATATTACGAATAATTGCAGGAATATGAGTTTGAAAGTTCTTTTCGCAAATCAAAACACCATGCTCTGAAAGGGTAACCATAAGAATATCAATATTATTTTTCCTTAATAATTCCATAGCGGCATCTCTAATAGAATGGATGTCTCCATTTTCCAATTCCTTGCCAAGTCCCTCTTTTAGTTCTTTTAGGTTTGGTTTTAGAAGCGTAAGGTTTTTATAGGAATTAAAATTTCTATTTTTAGGGTCAACAGTGATTATAATATTTTGCTTTTTAGCAATCTTTACTACAGATTTAATTAAACTTGGAGTAATATTACCTTTATCGTAGTCTTCAAAAATAATTGCATTAATTTTTTCAGTAATAATTATCTCATTGATTCTATCTAAAAGGCTTTTTTCTTCATGTCGATTTATATAGTGAGTAACTTCCTCATCGACTCTAAGCATTTGCACATTATTACCTAAAACCCGAAATTTTGTTGTTGTAGGTCTGTTTTTGCTTCGAATAATTCCTAGAGAGCTCATTTTTCTTTTTTCCAGAAGCTCCACAAATTCATCACCTCTTTTGTCGCTACCAATTACAGAACATAGAAATGGAGTAGCACCAAGGGCACTAATATTCAGGGCTACATTGGCAGCACCACCCATTCGGCTATTTCTGCCGGTAACAGAAACTACGGGTACTGGTGCTTCTGGCGATATACGGTCAACATTGCCAAATAAGTAGGCATCTACCATAACATCACCAATTATTAATACTTTTTTGTTTTTGAAATTTCCAAATAAGTCTTCAATTGCTCGTACTGTCATTTTCTATGTTTTATAAATCTTAATGTGAGATAACGCGCAAAAGTAACAAATAATTGTTATAGCTTGGATGTTTTAGTTGTATTTGAATAATTACATTAGAGATTAATAACAGCAATTGAAATAAAATGGGAAACCTAATTGGAATTTGTGTAAATTTGTTCCTTATAATTTGATTAAATTGTTTACAATGAAGAAATATCTATTATTGACTGTCGCAATAGTATTATCAGGTGTTTTAAAAGCACAGACTGAAAATAGTAAAGACAATGTTTTGCAAGATACCGTAAAGGTACTTACCAAGAAGGACAAGCAAGTAGCAGAAAAAAAATATAACGAAGGAGTTATACTTTACCAAAGTAATAAGTTTGATGAAGCAATCTCCAAGTTTGATGAAGCTATAACTGTTAAAGCTAAATTTCCGGAAGCATTCTATAATCGGGCGTCAGCAAAATTTGGTAAAAAAGATTATTTAGGAGCAATACAAGACTTCAATTATGCAATTATCTTAAACCCAATACCAAAATATTATTTATCAAGAGGGCTTGCGAGATATAATTATAAAGAATTTGATGGTGCATTAAGCGATTTTGCAATAAGTATAGAAAAGGATAGCGGAGACTATAGAACAAAGGCTTATTACTACCAAGGATGTGTTTATTTTGAAAAGGAATCCTATGACTTAGCAATAAAATCATACTCTAATGCAATAGAGAGCGATGCTAGTTATGCTTTTGCTTACCACGATAGAGGAAGTACTTATCGCAAGATGGAAAAGTATCAGTTGTCATTATCGGATTATAGAAAAGCTATTCAGCTAAGCCCAAAAATGGCAATAGCATTTAATAATATGGGTTCTGTAAAAAAACTATTGAAGGATTACCAAGGTGCAATTACAGATTACTCTTCAGCAATAAATCTGGATTCAAATTATGCAGTTGCTTACAATAATAGAGCAACCGTTTATAAGGAAATGGGAGATTTTAAGAATGCCATGTTTGATTTCTCAAAGGCAATAAGTATTAATCCCTCATATGCTATTGCTTATAGTAATAGAGCAAATCTTAAATTTCAGAAAAAGGACTATGAGAATGCTTTAAAAGATTATGACAGAGCGCTTGAGCTTGATCCTGATTTTGGCTATGGTTTTCTTAATAGAGGAATATGTAAGGAAATGCTAAGAGATAATGATGGAGCTTGTCAAGATTGGTCAAAAGCTAATTCCCTAGGAGTTTCCGTAGCTGGTGAATACCTTAATATACAATGTAATTAGCCTTTTAATTTAAAGAGATATGAAGAAATACACACAAAATATCACATTAGCATTACTGTTAATCTTTGTCTTTTCATTTGAGTCTATAATTGCTCAAAATATTGATTCAACTCAAGTTGAAGAAGTTAATGATACTACTCAGGTTGTTGAAAAGAAAGCTAAGGTTAAGAAGGAAAAATTAAGCGATACAACAAAATTGATACTTAATTATATCAAATCGGGTAATCAATTGTTTGATGCCGATATGAAACGATATGATAAGGCGATAATTGCTTACCAAAAAGCTGAAGAACTTGGTGACTCCAGCGAAGTTTTATATTACAGAATAGCTTATTCGTATTTCCAATTAAAGGAATATCAGAGTTCTGCAGAGTATTTGAAGCTAGTTATTGATAGAGATAGTATTACAGAATTTAAAGCATATTATTATTTAGGAAGAATCTATCATTTGAATTATGAGTTTGATTCTGCAATTACATTTTTTGAAGATTACCGTAAAAGCTTATCACCCGATGAGTTAAATACAATGAGTAAAAAAATAAAAAAGTGTATTAAGGAATGTGAAATAGCAAAAGAAATGGTTGCTAACCCTGTTGCTGGCTTTTTGGATATATTAGATACTAATATTAATACACCCTATCTTGAGTATGCACCAATAGTAAGTACCAATGATAGCTTATTGTTTTTCACTAGTCGTCGACCAGGCAATATTGGTAGTGGGCGAGATCATAATGGAGATTATTTTGAGGATATTTATTTCTCAGTAAAAGATAGTAATGGAAATTGGTCTATGGCCAAGAATTTGGGAAAACCAGTAAATTCTTCTGCGCATGATGCTGCAGCAGGTCTTTCAGCAGATGCAAGTATGCTTGTGGTATATCGTAGTAATGGGAATGGAGATCTTTACATAAGTAAAAGAGAAGGTGATAACTGGTTGAAACCAAAAAAATTAAATAAGTTTATCAATACTCCAGCACATGAAGCTTCAGCAAGCTTTTCATATGATAATATGAATTTATACTTTTCTAGTGACCGAGAAGGTGGCTATGGTGGACATGATATTTATAAAAGTTCATTAGACGAAAAAGCTAAATGGGGTTTGCCTGAGAATCTTAGGTCTAAAATAAACTCTGCTTATGATGAGATGACCTTCGTTGCAATGCCTGATGGTAAAACTTTTTATTTTACTTCCAATGGTCATAATTCCATGGGTGGTTTAGATATTTTTAAAATCACTTATATTGATAGTGTTTGGAGTGACCCAATAAATTTGGGATATCCAATAAATACACCCGATAATGATGTGCTCTACAGCCTTACTGCTGATGGTGCAAGAGCCTATGTTGCATCTTCAAAAACAGATTCAAGTTTGCACGATATCTATATGCTTACATTTATGGGTGATAGTAAATCTGTATCTGATAATATGGATGGCGAATTATTAGCTTTTAGAAAATACGGTGCTGCATTACCAGAAATGGATTCTCCTGTTAATATTCAGAAACTGAATCTTACAGTATTAAAAGGAATAATATCAGATGAATTTACCGACGAGCCTATTTTTGCTCAAATAGAATTAACTGATAATTCTACAAATACAGTTGTTGCTACATTTAATTCCAATGAGCAAACAGGTAATTACCTAGTTTCACTGCCTTCAGGTAAAGATTATGGTATTGCTGTGAAAGCTGAGAATTGCCTATTCTATTCCGATAATATTGTTATTGATAAAACCAAAGGGTATAAAGAGATAGTTAAAAATATTAAGTTAAAACGTATTGAAGTTGGTAGTAAAGTAGTTTTGAAGAATGTATTTTTTGCCACTGGCAAAGCTGTTTTAACTGAATCCTCAGAAACAGAATTGCAGAATCTTTTGAAGTTACTAAATGATATTCCATCTCTAAAACTTGAAATCTCAGGTCATACTGATGATGTGGGAAAAGCTAGTAGTAATAAAACTCTTAGTGAGAAACGAGCTAATGCAGTGGTTGATTATCTTTTGAAGAATGGAATATCAAAAGACAGATTAGTTGCAAAGGGCTACGGAGAAGAGCAACCTATTGCTAATAATAAAACTAAGGATGGACGTCAACAAAATCGTAGAACAGAATTTAAAGTAATTGCTCGATAATATGTTTAAATTTGGATTGTTATTAGGATTGCTAAGCTTTACTTTTATAGCTTATTCTCAATCTAATATTGAATTTTCGAAAGCTAATTTTCCACAGCAGAAGGAGGAGCTAAAAGTTGCTTTAACTAATATTGAGGATGGGGATTATTACTTTAATCTAGGTCGATCAAATATTGAAGCATCACTAAGTTTTTACCTTAAAGCACAAAGCTTTAATCCTAATAATGCTTTGCTAAATTATAAAATCGGCAGATGCTACCTTGATGTTAAACCGGTTTCTGAAGGATTTAAATATTTATTTGCTGCAAAAAAAATAAATCCAAAAGTAGATAGTGAACTAGATTTATATATTGCTAAGGCTTATCATCTAGATTTGCAATTCGACAAGGCTATACTTAATTATAAAATCTATAGAGATAATTTGTCCCCCAAAAGTGCGGCTATTCAACTCGATGATATCAATAGGTATATTGAAGAGTGTAAAACAGGGAAGATATTGGTTGAGAATCCCATACGAGTTTTTATTGAAAACCTAGGTCCAACTGTTAATGGTGAGTATCCAGATTATGGTGCTGTTGTTAATATTGATGAAAGTATGATATTCTATACTTCCAGACGACCAAATACTTTGGGCGGAAATAGAAGCCCTTTTGATATGATGTATTTTGAAGATGCATATTTGAGCCATCAGAAGGATAAAATGTGGATGCCAGCTGAGAATATTGGAAAACCTATTAATACTGTAAATCATGATGCAGTGGTAGGAATTGCACCCGATGGACAAACACTACTTATTTATCGCGATGATAATAGTGGTGATATATATTGGAGTAAAAATAAGGGTAGTAAGTGGACAAAACCCTTGCCTTTCCCAAAACCAATAAATTCAGATTATCAGGAATCTTCAGCTTCATATTCGTTTAATGGCAAACGATTGTTCTTTGTGAGTAATAGGCCTGGAGGTTATGGCGGAAAGGATATTTACTATACCGATAAGGATAATAATGGAAATTGGGGGGCAGCTATTAACTTGGGAAATGTGATAAATACATCATTTGATGAAATTGCCGTTTTTGTACAAGCTGATGGAAAAACTATCTATTTTAGCTCCGAGGGGCACAAAGGAATGGGTAGCTTTGATATATATAAAGCAGTATTTGAAGACGGACAATGGGCTAAGCCAATAAATATGGGGTATCCAATTAATTCTCCTGATCCTGATGTGTTTTTTAGTATCGGTGCTTCTGGGCAAAATGCATATTTTTCAAGTAATCGCCAGGAGGGTATGGGTGATCAAGATATTTATAGAATTACATTCCTAGGGCCAAAGAAAGAGCCAGTATATACTACCGAAGACCCACTAATAGCTTCTAATTCCCTTGAACTTCAGGCTGCAGAGATAGAAAGTACTATTAATATGCGAAATAGTCAGCTGATGCTTTTGAAGGGAATTGTAACGGATGAAATAACTCAGAAACCACTTGAGGCTTCAATTGAACTAATTGATAATGAAGAGGGGGAAGTTCTAGCATCTTTTCAGTCTAATAGTGTAAGTGGAAAGTATTTAATATCATTACCATCCGGGCATAACTACGGCCTTGCTATTAGTGTAGAAGGTTACTTATTTTATTCTGAGAATTTTATTATTCCAGAATCGGAAACCTATCAGGAAGAAGTAAGAAATATTCAATTGCAACGTATAGAAATTGGTAATGGAATAGCTTTGAAGAATATATTTTTCGAGTATAAAAAGGCAAACTTAAATATGGAGTCGAAAGCAGAGCTTAAACGACTTATTGATTTGATGAATAAATATCCAAAATTAACATTGGAAATAAGTGGGCATACCGACAACGTAGGTGACGAAGAGTATAATCAGGAATTATCATTAAAAAGAGCAAATGCGGTTGTGAATTATTTAGTAAAGAACGGAATATCATCAGATCGCTTTAAAACAAAAGGGTATGGTTTTTCTATGCCTATTGCAGATAATGATACCGAGAATGGCAGACAACAAAACAGGCGCTCTGAAATTAAAATCACCGGTAAATAGTGCCAGCAAGAAAACGTACTAAATAGAATTATATAATAATTAGCAATAAAAGTTGTTACATACATATGTCAAGCTATAAATACATTTTCATTCTTTTGGGTTTCCTGATAATTTCTCAATCAGAGCTTAGAGCACAAGCATTGGCAGATGATAGTGTAATTCAGTTTTCAGGAGTTGTAGTAACGGGTGATAGCCTAAAGCCAATACCTTTTGTAAATATTCGTATAAAAGGAACTTCAATGGGTACAGTAACCGGATTTTATGGTTTCTTTTCCTTTGTAGCTCATAAAGGCGATACAATTATATTTAGCTCTATTGGTTATCGAACATCAGAATATTTTATCTCCGATACTCTCAGTTCAACAAGGTATTCTCTTTTTCAGATGTTGCAAACAGATACTATGCTGCTAACTGAGACGGTCATATATCCGTGGCCAACAATAGAATCTTTGGAATATGCAATTATTCATCATAATGTGCCAGAGGATGATTATGATAGGGCAATGAAAAATTTGGCAATTGAAGAAATGAAAGAAAGGGGCGAAAATCTAGCAATGGATGGAGCTATGAACCATCGTTATCAAATGCAGAATTATGCTGATAAAGCTTATTGGAACGGGCAATATATGCCAAATCAATGGCTAAATCCATTCGCTTGGGCCGAGTTTATTAAGGCTTGGAACGATGGAAAGTTTAAAAAGAAAGATGATTAAACTGTAGAATAACTCCAAACTCCCAACTCCCAACTCCGAACTCCAAACTCCGAACTCCAAACTCCGAACTCCAAATTACTCATGCAATCCACACTCTCGAGTGTCAGGATTTTCCCACCACCATCTACCAGCTCTTACATCTTCACCATCTTCAATAGCTCTAGTGCAAGGCTGACAGCCAATACTTGGATAGTTTTTGTCATGCAATATATTATAAGGAATCTTTTTAGATTTAATATAATCCCAAACATCTTTTTCCGACCAGTCTATCAATGGGTTTATTTTAAACATACTACTATTATTATCCCATTCTACTATTTGCATATCCACGCGTGTAACGGATTGACTGCGGCGTAAGCCAGTAAACCAAGCTTTCTTTCCAACTAATGCTCTTTTAAGAGGATCTAATTTTCTAAGCTGACAACAATGCTTACGCAATTCAATGGAATTATAAAATAAATTAATTCCATTTTCAAATACCATCTTCTCAATATCATCTTTTTCAGGAAAGTATGTCTTTATTTTAATCTTATATTTTCTAGCAGTACTATCAATTAAGTCATAGGTTTCAGGAAATAAACGACCAGTATCCAATGTGAAAACTTCAGCAGATAAATCTATTTTCGAAATTATCTCAGTTATCACTTGATCCTCAGCTCCCATACTTGTTCCAAAAGTAATTTTGTCACCCAATTTATTTAGGAAATAAGCAATTATTTCTTCCGCTGATTTCCCTTTTAGAAGAGCATTTATTGCTCCAAGGTTTTCTTTTATCAATAATTCCATATTATAAATTTTCTATAACTTCAATACTTTCTCTAATATAAAGGTCTGAGCTTAATTTTTTATGCCAATCTTTAGCAGTACGTACTTTTATTGAGTCTTTTTCAATAAATTGCCAATCAGCCTGTAGTGGTGCAATAAGCACTAGATTTGTATCAGTATGAATTTCCTTATATTGTTTATTCTCTTCTTTTCTGTCGGACAATAACTTTTTGTATTCCTCAAGATTCAAAGTAATTATAGTTTGTTTTCTATACTTTTTAATAGCTTCTGCTTGTTTGCTTATCAGCTTAAATTTATCACTTTTTTTAATACGTGATTTGCTGGATTTTACAATCGATTTTTTATCAGTAAGCTTATTGCTAGAAACAAAGTCTGCAGCATTAATTTTGTCCCATGGTAAGTGATAATCCATTTCTCGTTCGCCATAATCAATAAACATATAATTATCAGGAAGAATTACATCAGGCACAACACCTTTTAATTGCGTTGACTCACCAGATATTCTGTAAAACTTCTGGAAGGTTAGTTTTAAAGCGCCAAACGGTTTGTAAGGGTTTAATTGTGAATTTACAATATCATCTAAGTTAATGAACCTCTGAACCGTTCCTTTTCCAAAGGTTTGTTGCCCACCTACAATTACTGCACGATTGTAATCTTGCAATGCTGCAGCAAATATTTCAGATGCAGAGGCGCTATTGGAATTCACCATTACCACCATTGGACCATCATAATATACATTAGGATCAGTATCGGCAAGTACTTGTGCATTGCCAGTTTTTTGCTTCACCTGAACTATTGGCCCTTCCTTAATAAAGAACCCAGCCATTTTAACCACATCTGGTAATGATCCGCCACCATCATTTCTTAGGTCAATTACTAAACCATCAATATTTTCTTGTTTAAGCTTTCTTATTTCTTTCAATACATCATCGGAGCAACGTCGGCCACCATCTTTCTCATTGAAATTAACATAAAAAGATGGAAGGAAAATATAACCAATCCTCTTTTCAGAATCAGGAGATTTTACAATTACTGACTTTGCATAGGTCTCTTCAATAATAACCACATCGCGTAAAATAGAAATTATAGTAATCTCACCATCAACCTTCTTTACAGTAAGCTTTACAATAGTACCTTTTTTTCCTCTAATAAATCGAACAGCTTTATCAAGTCTCATTCCAGTAATATCCAATGCTTCCTCATCTCCTTGTGCCACCTTTAATATAAGGTCACCTTCTTTCAAATCACCTTGCTTATACGATGGACTGCCCGGAACAATATGTACAACCTTTATAAAACCATCTTTTTCCTGAAGAGTAGCGCCAATTCCTTCCAGCTGACCACTCATTGCAATATCAAAATCTTCTTTGTCTTTTGGTGGGTAATAATTTGTGTGTGGATCAAATGACATGGAAATAGCATTCATATATATTGCATATCTATCCTTATGTTCCAATTGTTTCAAACGATGGAAGTAATCCTTATTTCGCTTCTCAACTTTTGCTCTAGCATTTTTTTCTAGTTCTGCAAAGTCTTTTTGAACAACAGAAGTATCATTTTTTTCTTTTGCCTTTTTTTGAATTTCAAGATGAGTGTTTAACTCAACCATCACTTGGTATTTCAATGACTTTCTCCAAGACTCCTTTAAAGCTTCTTTGTTTACTGCAAAATCGTTCTTCTCATCATCCAATTCTATGGATTCCTTCAAATCAAAGTCAAATGGATTTGCCAGTATTTCGCTATAATATGCCTCAGCTTCCTCAATTCTTTTTGTGATTAAGTTATTTGCTAATATAAGAAAATTGCTTTTCTGCTCATTTATCTCATCATCAATTTTAGTCTTGTATTGCTCCAATTGAGTAATATCCTCTTGTAAAAGAAACTTCTTGGTATAATCAAGCCTCTCAATAAAAATTGTATAAACTCGTTCCGAGAACTCATCATCTATTTTATTAGTATTATAATGGGCAAACATTAATCCGATGATAACAAAATCTGTGACTATTTTTTCCT
>JAOZKO010000046.1 GCA_029935325.1 Bacteroidales bacterium | reverse complement strand
TTGCCATCTTTTGAAAGTATGCAAAGGGTAGTTTGGTCAGCATCGTCTTCTATTTCGTAATGCTTCTGATGTAAATCAATATTATTGTTTTTAGGGTTATCTTCAAAAACAAAAAATAATTTGTCTTGTTTCATAAAGCATAAATAGGAGCCCCATGCAGGATTGGAAAAAACGGCATTTGAGAAAGCTTGCCATTTAGGAATAACCGTAAAGCTAAGTAATTTTCCAGTTTTATCTATATAAGCAGCATAAATTTCTTTGGTAGTATGCTCCACATAGGCTACTGATTTCATTGTTATTGCTGTAGTATAATATTCGCCATATATATATTTGCTTCCATCCTCCAAAAGTTTAATTCCATCAACAGAGTATTTTAATACCGGCTGACTATATACATCTTTGCTGGCTTTTTTTATGGTGCTTTTATCAGCATATTCTAAAGTCTTGCTCAATTCGAATGGTGTAAAAACCGGACTTTCAAATTGCGATTTCAAAGGATGATAAGTCATGGAAAAAAGCTCAAAACTCTTATTTCTATAGCAAAATCCTGCAAGCATTATATTGCTATTATGTTCTATCATCTTTTGATTAACAAGTGTAAAGGAGAGATTTGAGTTAAATGATTTCTTTTTGAATACATCATAAATATAGTATGATGGCTTTCCATCCATACTCTTTTTGTAGAAAATAAATGGTTTGCCATCATTGGTGATTATTGCATTTAATCTTGAATAATATTCGGGCTTAATTCCTAAATCGATATTTGCTCGTGTTCCAGTAAACGTTTTTGTAAAAGTTTGATATACATACTCCACTTTTTGTTTTTTCTCAGGTCCTGAATTATCATATAAAACCCATAGGTTTTCTTTATTCTCCGACATTAAAAACTGCACATTGGGTTTAGGCACCTTTATACTTGCTGCAAAAAATTGTCCATTAGGATTTGAAAACTCCAAGAAGGCTTCAACCTCTCCAATTTCAATAGTATTTTCAAGCTCCAATTGAGGAATACTATAACGCTGAATATAATGCTTTTCCTTTTTCGATACTGTAATTATTAGCTTATTTTGAAATACAATTCCATTCAAAAACATAGCTTTTTTACCTTCAACTTGTGGTTTAAACTTATCGATCTTATTTACTTGCTTAAAATGAACTTTATCAAGAATAATAATATTAGGTATATCAAATTCATCTTGCAGAATCATATATTCATCGCTAACTCCTAATACCCTTATATCTGTGGCTTTTATTCTCTCCGACCAATTAAGAGTCTCTCCAAGCCCTTGTGCCCAAAGACTTATTGAAAAACTAAAAAAAATGAATACTACAAGTATGCTTTTGGATTTTATCATCACTGCGATTTTAAATTTCACCAAAGATAAAGGAAAATGGATTACTGATTACATAGTGCTTGCCGGAAAACACCAATTTCTTCCCCGATATTTCGGGGCAGGCTGTTATGCTTGTGCTGAAAACAAACATTTACAAAAGTAAACTTATTGTTATTCAGCACTGCGCAAGCCTCGAACTTGACGTTTTATGACTAAGCACTGTAAAACAGTGCGTTTTATTACTGACACTACATACATAAGATTTGGTACTAATATACAGAAGTACATTTTAATAATTAATGGCAATATATTCAGATGTACCTGACTATACTATGAAAAAGACTAATTATTCAGATGTACCTGATTATCGTGTAAAATAGATTTAATATTCAGTTGAACCTGAAAAAACTATATATTTTCAAGTGGCATATTTATTAAAAGAACAGCAAACGATTGATCGAGAATTTGGAAACCTATTAAAGATTAATGACAATTTAGAAAAAGTAGTTGTTACGCTTGATGACATTCAATTTTCGGACTATAAAGGAATAAAACA
Organism: Bacteroidales bacterium; assembly: GCA_029935325.1. GTDB lineage: Bacteria > Bacteroidota > Bacteroidia > Bacteroidales > UBA1556 > UBA6267. The sequence goes on along the minus strand of JAOZKO010000046.1, from coordinate 11,531 downwards.
TATTAAGCCGTGGGAAATTGATAGTATTTTGTGATAAATAAAAACTGTGTTAATCCGTATAATCAGCGTTATCTGTGTTCCAATACCTCCCAGCCAGCCAAGCTTAGGATGTTAAACAATTGCTGTAAAACTCATATAATATGACCATCAATGCAATCAAATTAAAATCTATTTTAGCTTCGAACTTAAAGGGAGTAGAAATCCCAATTTCCATGATAGAAACTATTAGTAAAGCCATAAATATAAAGTCCTCCTCTATAGCAGGATGTATTCAATTATTAGAAGAGGGAGCCGGAATTCCTTTTATCGCTCGTTACCGAAAAGAGGCCACTGGTGGACTTGATGAGGTAGAAATTGCAAAGATTCGTGATGCAAGGCTTGAATATCTGGAACTGGGAAAGCGTAAAAATTATATTTTAGAGAGCATTGAAAAGCAGGAACTTTTAACTGAAAGTTTACGGCAAAGTATAAAGTCTGCAAAAAGCCTTAATGAGCTTGAAGATATTTATTTACCCTATAAACCCAAGCGAAAAACCAAGGCTAGTATAGCAAAAGAAAGAGGATTGGAACCCTTGGCAAAAATGATAATGTCACAAAGTGTTCCAGATTTCCATTTTAAGGCAGAAAAATTCACCAAACATCCAGATGTGGAAACTGCTGATGATGCCATTGATGGAGCTTTGGATATTATTGCTGAGTGGATTAGCGAACGGCAATATATAAGAGCCAATTTGCGTCGCTTATGGCAACGAAAAGCAAGTATAGTATCAAAGAAAAAGCCCAAAGGAGAAGATGAGGAGAAAAAGTTTGTACCATATTACGATTGGGAAGAATCTATTTCACGAGCACCAAGCCATCGTATTTTAGCTTTATTTAGAGGAGAGAATGAGGGTGTACTTAGAATAAAAATTGCTGCAAATGAGCAAGAAGCACTAGAGCAAATCGAAAGGAATATTTTAAAAAGAGATTCAGTTAGCGAAAGTGAAATTCGCAAGGCCATTAAGGATTCATATAAGCGATTACTTTCTAGCTCTCTGGAAACAGAATACCGAGGACAATTAAAAGAAGCTGCTGATAATAAAGCAATTGATATTTTTGCCGAGAATTTACGACAATTACTAATGACAAGTCCACTGGGGCAGAAAGTAACATTGGCACTTGATCCAGGATTTAAAAGCGGATGTAAATTAGTTGTGCTTGATGCCCAAGGAAAACTTTTGCATAATGAAACCATTTATCCGCATCCACCACAGCGGGAGGCAAAAATGGCAAAGAAAAAATTAGTAAGCCTTGTAAAAATGTATCATGTGGAGGCATTTGCTATTGGCAATGGTACAGCTGGGCGCGAAACCGAGCGGCTAGTACAGTCTATTACTTTTGACAGAAAAATATCCGCTATAATGGTAAACGAAAGCGGTGCATCAATATACTCTGCCAGTGCATTGGCTAGAGCTGAATTTCCAAATTATGATATAACAGTTAGAGGTGCTGTGTCCATAGGCCGCCGATTGATGGATCCATTGGCTGAATTGGTGAAAATTGACCCAAAATCAATAGGCGTGGGGCAATATCAGCATGATGTAGATCAGAAAAAATTGCAAACCAAACTAGGTGAAATAGTTAGTAGTGTGGTAAATAACGTTGGCGTGGAACTTAATACAACAAGTAAAGAGCTTTTGCAATATGTAGTTGGAATTGGCCCTAGCTTAGCGCAAAAGATTGTGGATTATAGAGAAGAAAATGGAGCATTTCACAGCCGACGCCAACTGATAAAAGTAAGTGGTTTTGGAGAAAAAGCATTTGAGCAAGCTGCTGGATTTATACGAATTAGAGATGCTAAAAATCCACTAGATAATACTGCTGTTCACCCCGAATCATATTCTGTAGTGCAAGAAATGGCAAAATCATTAAACTTAAGTATTGATGAATTACTAGCTCAAACTGAATTATTAAAAAGCTTAAAAGCTGAAGACTTTGTTACGACCAAGGCAGGCCTATTTACTGTTAAGGATATTATTGACGAATTGCAGAAACCAAACCGTGACCCACGTAAGAGAATTGAGTTTTTCCAGTTTGATAAAAGTGTAAATAAAATTACCGATTTAAAAGAAGGGATGATTCTTCCAGGAATTATCACAAATATTACTGCCTTTGGTGCCTTTGTAGATGTGGGAGTTCATCAAGATGGATTGGTGCATATTAGCCAGCTAGCGGATCAGTTTATAAAAGATCCTCACGATTTTGTAAAGCTAAACCAAAAGGTAGAAGTTAGAGTTCTGAAAATAGATATGGAGCGAAAAAGATTGCAGTTTAGTATGAAGGATATATAAACTCATAAGTGTTTATATTCAAAATTACAGCAGCCAAACTGATCAACGATTGGTTCAGGCAGTAATTCAGAATAGTATTCGTGTTTTGAGCTAATACCCCTATTGGGACTTAGTTTCGAATCTCGGATTTTAGCTAATGCCTGATTTGCATATGCATTTTTTAGATTCGGTTTGTCTTTTTGATTAATTGAATTTGTAGCGATTATTTCTGACTTTCCCTCTGTTATTATTGGTTTTACTATTTGTTTTTCACCTTTCAATATAAAAACTGTATCAATACTTGTTATAAATTTAGTCTGAAAAATTGTATCGATTGTGGACTTAACAATAGTGCCATTTGAATTATTACCTTCTGTCAAGTTCAATAGTATAAGTGTATAACCAAAAATAACAAATATAAAAATAGCAGCCACCTTGAATAAAGAAACCTTTGCAGAAAGAAACCTTGAAAAGATTCCTAGCTTTTTATTAAGGTTCTCATTCAGATGAAGTAAAATACTATTATCAACTTCTATTTCATTTATTTCATTGTCTATTACTTCTTTTAATGCCAAAATATCAAGTCGAGCTATTTCGTAATCTTCAGAAGTAAGATGTTCCGAAACCATCTTCAGTTCATTATTGGTGAGCTCTGAATAAGCCTTTGATTCTAATAGACTATAGATTAATTCATTCATGCTTATATATGTTTATTTTAATATCTTAATTCTTTTATATTTTCCGTTCTTCTTAAACTCTGAATACAATAATGCAATCGAGATTTTACTGTGCCTTCAGAAATCTCGAGAATAATAGAGGTTTCGCGAATTGAAAACCCAAAATTAAATCGTAGAATAAATACTTGTTTATGAATGGGCCTCATTATCTTTAGAGCCTCTCTAACAACTTTATTCTGATTTATTCCTATTGCCTTAGGTGTTTCGCTCCGTTCTTGTAATAAAGCTTCTTTTGTTGCCTTTACCCTTATACTTTTGTATTTCAACAAGTTCTTATACATATTATTGGTGATAGAATACAACCAAACTGAGAATTTTTTATCAGTATCAAAGTTGTCCTTCTTCTCAATCAATTTTAGAAATACATCCTGCAAAATATCTTTAGCTTCATCTTCGATAAAAGCTGTTGAATGTAGAATAAAGTAAAGCAGTTTTGAATAATATCGCTTATAAAGCTCTTCAAAAGCTTCATTGGCTCCATCGCAAAACCACTTCATCAATTCTTCATCAGAATAAAAAGACCATTGCTTGTCTTTCATTATTTTCTATGGATTTAGTTGTTTCTCTAAACCGCTAAGGTACTCCAAATACTCAGATTCTTTTCCGTAATCTTTAGCAAGTTTTAGTATCATTTGTTTTGTACTTTCGGTCTTTACCAAATCTCCGCTTGATATATAATGTTTATACAACTCCAATAGAGGAGTAAAATATAAAGTCTGTAATCGGTATTGCGTTGAGTTTTCAGGAACCTTTTTTAAATCAATCTTTAGATTGTCTAATAAAAATTTCTGTTCAAAATTCCTTTTTAGTATTGCAATATTATCAAATTGTTCAGTGCTATATTTATAATAAGTGCCAACTAAGTAAAGGCTGTCTTCAAATTGACTTTTAATTATTTTTTTTAATTGAATTGGAAAATACAATGGTCTATCTTTTGTGTGTAGTACAAAATGTTTAATTCGTGCATTCATTAATCCATAAACCGCGTAATAAGCTAAATAATTGGAATTTGTGTCAGCATATTCTTTTTCAAAGTCTTTAATTGTCTTATTTAATGGAGGCATATTTAGGCTAGAAAGTAAATTGGAATAGTATGTATCCTGATGAAACATTGATTGATAAATAACATCTACATCCTCTCTAATCCCTAATCCAAACTTTACCAATTCCACAGGATATGTTTGGTCATCGCCATGGCTTAAAATAATTGCATTTTTTTCAACGCTCATCAATGAATTATATCCTAATGCCAGTTTATAGTATTTAAAATCAGAATCAAGATCATACCATTTTCTATATATTTCAGCCTTCTTTCCTGTATCTCTAATCATTTCATAGTAGGTGATTAGAGTGGGGTAAAGTTCTACCTCAGTTGGTCTTAATTCATAAGCCCTTTCTAAATATTTTCCATATTTTGGATTTAAATCATTATCCCGAAATACCAATCTATTATATTCATAAGTATCTGGAATCTCCTTTCCCATTTCCTTTATTATTTGATGAAGCTCTTCTCTTGAGCCCTTGCGTACTGTATCCTTATAATAATTTGAAGTTCGGAGTTTGTACATTGCTGCCAAATAGTAATTTTCCCAAGCATTGGCATCTTTTTTATCCTTCTTTACTAAAGCTTCCCATTCATATTGAAGCTGTTCGTAATAGTCAGACCTCCATGTGACATCAACAAACGAAATTACTTTTTGGGGACGTTGTTGTTGCGCTGATAAGCCAATGCTAATAAATGCAAATATTATTATTGCTATATTTTTCATAGAATTATTATTTTTAATTTGAGTAAATTTTTAATTTATGAAAGCTTTCAATATATAATACAACTGAACTCAAGAAAAGTTCAATGGATGGTGAAGTTTTTGAAAAGAAATAGCAATTTTTTAAGCAACTAATATTGTTCTAATAATTTGGGTTTTATTTGCTTCTCAATATATCCAAGTCCAAAGCCAGAAAATCATACTAATTTGAAAGCACTATATTATATTTTAATCAAAAGCTACACCCTATTTCAAAACTAATTCCTTCTGTGTAATACTGATTTATTTGACAAATATAAATATCATATGTTTTATAGCAAATTATTTTTCAATTATTGGCTTTTTACAAAAGGAAAATTACTAACTTGCACGCATATTTTGTTCAAACATTTATTAGCTATGTCCGAGTTATCCTATAACCCGTTTTTAAGCGCACAGCATCAATTTGATAAGGCTGCAGAACTACTTGAGTTATCTCAGGCTACTAAAGATTTGTTGCGTAATCCCATGCGAGAATTCCATTTCTCCATACCTATCCGCATGGATGATGGTAATCGAAAAATATTCAAAGGATTTAGAATTCAGCACAATGACGCCAGAGGACCCGCCAAGGGAGGTGTTAGGTTTCACCCCATGGAAACCATTGACTCCATGCGAGCACAATCGATGTGGATGACATGGAAAACCGCCGTTGTTGACCTGCCACTTGGTGGTAGCAAGGGAGGAGTAATATGCGATCCGCACCACTTAAGTAATTACGAACAGGAGCAAATATGCCGCGGATGGGTGAGGCAAATAGCAAAAAATATTGGCCCTCATATAGATATTCCCGCACCAGATATCATGTCAAATGCGCAGCATATGCTGTGGATGCTCGATGAGTATGAGATATTAATGGGAGGAAGATACCCTGGAGTTATTACCGGCAAACCTGTAGAATTGGGAGGATCAAAAGGCAGAATTGAAGCCACAGGTTATGGTGTGATAATTTCAATTCGCGAAGCACTAAAAGAATTAGGAGTAAAATTGGAAAACACTACTGCTAGTGTTCAGGGTTTTGGTAAGGTGTCGCAATCTGCTATTGAATTATACACCCGAATGGGTGGAAAAGTTATTTGTGTTTCATCATGGGATAATCAAGAGATGAAAGCCTTTGCATTTATAAAAAAGGAAGGAATTAATCTTCGAGAATTAAGAAAAATAAGCGATATATTTGGTGAAATAGATAAAGAAAAAGCCAAAGACCTTGGTTATGAAATAGTAGATGGAGACCAATGGATTTCTCAGGATGCAGATATTTTGGTTCCTGCTGCAATTGATAATCAGATAAATGCAAATAATGTGAATTCCATTAGTAAGCAAGTAAAAATTATTGCCGAGGCGGCTAATGGACCTACATCTGAAGATGCCGATATTATTCTCAATAAAAGGGATGTTTTGATTGTACCTGATTTCTTAGCTAATGCTGGCGGTGTTATAGTTAGTTACTTTGAGCAGGTGCAAAACAATATGAATTATTATTGGTCTAAGGATGAAGTATTAGCAAAGTTAGATGAAAAAATGACCAGTGCTTTTTCTAATGTTAGCACTTTTGCACTGCGCCATAAGTTGAATATGAGAGATTCGGCTTATGTAATTTCTGTTGATAAAGTTGCCAAAGCCTGCGAAGGAAGAGGCTGGATATAACGATTTTAAATATTGAATTATGAATGATATTAGTGGTTTTTTTTACTCAGATAAGCAAATTACCTTTTTAGGATTAGGAGAAGCGGGTGGTAAAGCAAATGGGCTAAAGTTTATTGAAGATTTTCTTAAAGAAGATTTTAATAAGGATGAGTTTCCTGAATTTGAAGTAACTATTCCAAAGATGATTGTACTTAAAACAGATATCTTTGATGAGTTTATGGAATCAAATGACTTATACGAAATTGCCTTATCAGATATTCCTGATAACCGTAAAGCATTAATTTTTCAGAATGCGGATTTGCCTTTCCATATTCTTGGCGAATTGCGAAAAATTGTAGTTGAAACCACAAAGCCATTGGCAATAAGGTCATCAAGTCAATTAGAGGATGCCAAATTTGAACCATTTGCTGGTATTTATGGTACTAAAATGACTCCGAACAATCAAATAGAATCAGACATCAGATTCCGGAAACTAGTAGAGGCAATAAAATATGTTTATGCTTCTACATTCTTTGATGAAGCTAGGAATTATTTAGCAGCAACAAAGCATAATGCTGAGGACGAGAAGATGGCTGTTATTATTCAAGAGGTAGTAGGAGAAGATTTTGGCGAACAGTTTTATCCACATATATCAGGAGTAGCACGTTCCTACAACTATTATCCTTCCGGGGGAGCAACTCCAGAGGAAGGTGTTGTAAACCTTGCCATGGGCTTGGGTAAAACCATTGTTGATGGAGGAACATCATGGGCTTTTTCCCCTGCTTCACCAATGAAAGGGCCTCCTTTTAAATCAATGGGGCATATGCTTCGCGATACTCAGCTCAATTTTTGGGGAGTGAGAATGAAGGGTGAAATAGAATATGATCCTATTAATGAAAAGGAATATTTGATGGAGAGTCATTTTGCCGATGTAGAAGGTAATAAACCTTTGTCGAAAATATTTTCTACTTATAATCCTGAGTCGGACAGAATCTGGCCCGGAAAATCAAAAGGTCAACATATAATAACCTTTGCACCTATCTTGCAAGATTATGATACAAAGTTTAATGATTTAATAAAGCGCCTTTTGAAGTTATCGGAAAAAGCAACAGGCTCACCAGTGGAAATAGAATTTGCCGTTTCATTATCAGAGGATACAAGTAAAAAACCTCATCGGTTTGGCTTCCTTCAGGTGCGACCAATGGTAGTTTCCTATGAGAGCATTGAGCTTAAAGAAGATGAGCTGTTTGGCGAAAATGTGGTGCTGGCTTCAGATACAGTGCTTGGTAATGGTGTAATTGATAATATTAACGATGTAGTATTTGTAAAAAAAGAAGCTTTTGATACTAAGAATACAAGAAAAATTGCCAAAGAAATAGACTCTGTAAATAAAAAGCTTCTAAAGGATGGGCGCAAATGCTTGCTAATAGGCTACGGGCGTTGGGGCACTACTGACGATTGGGCTGGTATTCCTGTGGATTGGAGCAATATATCTGCAGCGAAGGTAATTGCAGAGGTAGGTTTGATAAATGTAATTCAGGAAATGAGCCAAGGTTCACACTTTTTTCATAATGTTACGAGTTTTAAAGTTCACTATTTTTCAATTCCTTATAATAGCGATTATGGAATAGATTGGGGATGGTTAAATGAGAATGAGTTGGTTGAAGAAACTAATTTTATAAGACATATGAGACTAGAAAAACCGCTAATAGTTAAAACCGATGGTAGAACAGGCAAAGGAGTTGTGCTTAAAGGCTAGTGAGAAGGAGAGAAGAGAAGTTGAGAAGCTGAGAAGTTGTGAGCGAAGCGCCTTTGCGAACTTTGCATACCTTTAACTTAGCGCTCTTTGCATGAAACTAGAGAGGAATAGGAGAGCAGACTTTTAAAATATAATATTAAGTATGGCAGACAATTCAGAACAGGATAATTATTTAAAGGATCTTAAAGAAAGAGCTAAGGAACTAAATTGCTTATACATTGTTCAGGAGTCATTGAGTGATGAAAATGAAACTCAAGATATTCTGAGTAATATAATGAAGGCCATTCCTCCCGGCTGGCAATATCCCGATATTTGCGAAGTAAAAATCGAGTTAGAAAGCATAGTTATGCATTCCGATAATTATATTGATACTCCATGGAGTATATCAAATGAGATATTGGCAATGCACCGAAAAATTGGTTCCATAACTGTTTCTTATACTCAAGATAAGCCGATATTTGATGTGGGGCCATTTCTGAAAGAGGAAAGACGATTACTAAAAACAATAGCAGAATTAATAGGAGCATATTTTGCACATCAGCAATCACAATTGGTTTTAGATAGTAGCTTAATGAAAAAAAATAAAACCAAATCGGAGTGGGAAGTAATACTAGAAATGCTTAGGAAAACAGATCCAAAGCTTTTGGTAAGGATTTCCAAGAAAATGGTTAACTACCTTATTTGGAAGGGCTATGGTGAGGCAGAAAAACTTTTCGAGTATTTCGATAGCGATACAGCTAAAGTTCCTGGTGAATTTTCTGAGAAGAACTTTCCGTCAATTGGCAAGTCGGATAATGAATTGCTAATTGCCTGTGACAATATTTTTGAGGCTACACGTAATCTTGTAGAGGAGGAAGAAATACTAAATAAAATAAGTGATTGGATTAAGGAAGATCAGACAAGTTTCTTGATTTCTATTCTTGGGAACTCTGGAAGTTCGCTTGAGCAAATTGGTAGTGTTGTTGAGCGCTTTGTTTATCTTAAGAATCAAGGAGTAAGAGTATCTCCAATCCGAAATAAATTTATAAGATCAGCACTTATCCGTAGAGTACTTAGTACACAAAATAGCTTTATGAAAGTGGCTTCTCGTTTTATGGAAGTGGAGGATTTTAACGATATTTATAATCGAATTATTTATCCTACAGCGAGCCACGGACTCCTAGGAGGAAAAAGCTCGGGTTTGTTGCTAGCAAAAGGAATTCTTAATAGATCTGTTTTAAAAGATAAATTTACCGAAGATGTAAAATACCCTAAAACATGGTATATTTCGTCAGATTGCTTAGTGTACTTCATGCAATACAATAATATTGAAGATATTGCGGAGCAGAAGTATAAAGTAATTACTCAAGTGCGAAAGGAATATTCCTATGTAATTAATGTTTTTAAAAACTCGATTACACCACCGGATATTAAAAGAAGATTGGTGGCAATGCTCGAAGAATTTGGCGAAAAGCCGCTGATTGTTAGAAGCACAAGTCTGCTAGAAGACCGCCAAAATGCAATATTTGCAGGTAAATATAAAAGCCTTTTTATCGTAAATAAAGGTAAAATGTCTGATAGGATTGAAGAACTTACCGATGCCATAGCTGAAGTTTATGCCTCAACATTTGGTCCCGACCCTATTGAATATAGAAAAGAAAGAGAGCTTCTTTGTTTCAATGAGGAAATGGGGATTATGATACAAGAGGTAATTGGTCAGCAAGTTGGAAAATACTTTATGCCATCATTTGCTGGTGTGGCATTCTCTAAAAATGACTACCGATGGTCGATGCGGATTCAGCCCGAAGATGGACTTATAAGATTAGTACCCGGTCTAGGCACACGTGCTGTAGATAGGGTTTCTAACGATTATCCCATATTAATCTCGCCAAACAAACCAGAATTTAGAGCTAATACTTCTGTGAGCGAAATTATTAAATATTCCCCAAAAAGTGTTGATGTTATTAATTTGGAAACAAAGAAATTTGACACAATCAAGATTGATGACTTATTGTTGGATTATGGTCATGAGTACCCTAATGTTCATAATTTAATTTCTGAAGTATCCGAAAGATATATTAAACCAGCAGGAAAACTAGATCTAGATTTTGATAATAAATCCTATGTGGTAACATTTGATAAGCTATTTGATAAAACAAATTTCTTGGAGCAAATGAAATCTATACTCCATGTTTTACAAGAGGAATTTAAGAATCCTGTAGATGTGGAATTTGCCCATGATGGCAAAGATCTTTATCTGGTTCAGTGCCGACCACAAAGCATTAACAAAGCAGTTCAGACCACTAAAGTACCTTTAAATTTCAATTCCGATAATTTAATATTTTCTGCAAATAAGTTTGTTTCAAATGGCAATTTACCAAACATCTCGCATATAGTATATGTGGATCCTGAGCAATATTCGAAGCTATCGTCTCACGAAGATTATTTGGAAATAGGAAATATAGTAGGTAGGCTGAATAAGATGCTTCCAAAGCGACAATTTATTTTAATGGGTCCTGGAAGATGGGGAAGTAGAGGTGATTTTAAATTGGGAGTACCTATTGTTTATAGCGATATAAATAATACTTCAATGCTGATTGAAATGGCAGTGAAGCATGGTGATTATATGCCTGAATTATCATTTGGCACTCACTTTTTTCAAGATTTGGTAGAATCAAATATACTGTACTTACCATTGTATATTAGTGATAATCAGAGTGTTTTTAATGTTGAGTTTTTTAGTGAATCTCGAAATATTTTAACAACCCTATTGCCAGATACCCAGAAATACGAAAATGTGCTAAGAGTAATTGATATCCCTGCTTGTAATAATGGCCAGTTTTTGAATGTATTGATGGATGAAGAGGAAAGTTATGCTGTGGCTTTTATTGCCGATAAAGTAAAGAAAACCTTCTCCTCACCAAATGTGCAATCCAGTAAATCAAACCCTGATATTCATTGGCAATGGAGACTAAATATGGCTGAGAATATTGCAAAATGTATTAAGCCTGATTTATTTGGGGTGCAGAGCTTTTACATTTTTGGCAGCACAAAAAATGCCACCGCCTCCGCAGGAAGTGATATTGATATTCTAATTCACTTTATTGGAGATAAAAAGCAAGAATCAGATCTTTTGCTTTGGCTAGATGCTTGGGATAAAAGTTTAGCTTTTGTAAATTACCAACGAACAGGCTATAAAACCGAAAAACTGCTAGATATACATATTGTTACTGATGAAGATATTGCTAATAAAACCAGTTTTGCAATTAAGATTGGAGCAATTAGCGATGCTGCTAGACCTTTGCCTATGGGAGGG
>JAOZKO010000261.1 GCA_029935325.1 Bacteroidales bacterium | reverse complement strand
TGTTTGTTGTTTGTTGTTTGTTGTTATCTTATAATTCCATGTATTCTAAGTTCTATAAAACCATTTCAATACTTCCAATATATTTCTTAAGTGCTAATCGAGCTCTATAAATATATACTTTTACTTGCGACTCGCTTAGCTCTACTATATCTCCAATTTCGCTATAGGAGTATCCTTCGTAATCTCTTAATAATATAACTGATTTTTGAACTTCTGGCAGTGTTTCTAATGCTTCATTCAGTATTTCTTTTAAATCGCTAAAAGAATTAGTATCAGTTCTATTTCTATCTAAAAAGTCATCATCAACATCTGATTTCCGATCTTTACGAATATAATCAATCATAGTATGATATGCAGCAGTAAAAAGATAGGATTTAGCTTTTTTGCCATCTACATTATCGCGCTTTTCCCACATTTTAGTAAATGCATCTTGCACAATGTCTTTGGCAGTTTCCTCATCTCTAATGCTTTTCCGAATAAACCGAAAAACCCCATCGGCATATTCATCCACACATTGATTATAGTCTTTAGTAGTCATTTTCGCATAAATATTCTTTGGTCTATACTGTGACGCTAAACTTATTGAATAGTTACAAAGATATGCATTTTTTTTGAAAGTACTGTTTAGTAATTAATTAGGGCTAAATATTAATTTAAGTATTAGATGTTATCATAGCCTCCTCAATCTCATCCACACTAAGAGGAAAATCAGCCATTAAATCATTTGGTTTATTACCTACTATTATATCTGTCTCAATACGGATGCCAATCCCCTCTTGTTCAATGTAAATTGCAGGTTCGCAACTTAGGAGCATGCCTTCTTTAAATATAGTGGATTTGCTTCCCACATCATGTACATCCAAGCCAATAAAATGGGCGGTTCCATGCATAAAATATCGTTTGTAAATTGGCTCTTCTTCCTTATGATTATCAATATCAGCTTGGGTAAATAGACCTAATTCTACCATTTTTTCTTGCATCCAAATTCCAACCTGCTCATTAATGATATTAATAGTATTGCCAGGGACATATAGTTTTTGTGTTCTTTTATAAACATCCAAAACAGCATTATAACACTCCTTTTGCCTTTGGCTAAATTTTCCGTTGATAGGAATTGTTCGCGAGCAATCGGCAGCATAATTTGAGTATTCTGCCCCAAAATCCAATAGCAATAAATCGCCATCCTTCATTTGTTTATTATTATCAATATAATGTAGAATACATGCATTTATACCAGAGGCTACTATGGGCATATATGCATGTCCCTCTGCTCCTAGCCTAATATAATCATAAGTAATTTCAGCTTCAATCTCATATTCAAATTTCCCAGCTTTTGTGCTTTTTAGAACTCTATCATAAGCAGAGCGAGTAATCTCCACAGCTTTTTTTATGGCAACAATCTCTTCATCTTGCTTTATTAATCTAAGCTCCTCCATTAGAGGATCTATTTCAATAAAATTCTTTTCTGGATATTCCGATTTCAATAGATTTATTCTACGCATATTGCTGGTTGGGCAATCGTCAAAAGATTTAAGATTTGGACTCGCGTGGAAGTATATATTGTCAATGGTAGCTAATTGTTTTTGCATCGCAGAATCAAATTCTGAGTTCCACTGAACATTGGATATTCCAGACAATTTGCTAGCTTCATCTTTATCAAGTTTCTCCCCATTCCATATTCTTTGCAAATTATTTACTTCCTTGATAAATAATATCTCATTTACATTGTCTTTTTTTTCTAAAACGGTAAACATCAGTATTGATTCTTCCTGATTTATGCCACAAAGATGATATAAGTTAGAGTTTTGTCTGAAGTAATAAAATTGATCACCATTACGATGATACTCATCAGGAGAAAATAAAAGTACAATACTATTCTCTATAATATTATGTGTCAGTTTTTTACGATTCTCTGAAAAAAACGTATTTGACAATGCTTTGCTTCTCATTATATGGCTATTTAGACTGTTTTTAAATAATAAATTTAAAGTACAAATATCATCATTATAGAGTAAATTTGTGCCACTAAAATCAAAAATCTTTTAGGTGATTTATTACATCGCTGTATTTCAGCGCATAAAGCCTTAAGGTTTTTGTTTTTTTGGAAAAGGCAATATAATTTTTGTCTTGCGGTAAATGGGTATTTCCAATAAGCCGTTGAAACTAATTTTTAAATTTAATTACACCTATCTGCTAAGGCGGGTTAAACAATCAAAACACTATGAGTAATTCATTTTTAAATTTTGCATCAATAACAAAAAAGATAAGCATGTCTTTAATCGGGCTTTTTCTCGCTGTTTTTTTATTGGTGCATCTAACGATTAACTTATTCCTACTGCTTCCTGATGATGGTGAGTTGTTTAGAGCATCGGCTGAGTTTATGGGAACAAATCCGTTTATTATTGTATTCGAGTATGTTTTGTTTGCTGCATTTATTGTTCACATTATATTGGGAATAATACTGTGGTTACAAAACAAGATGGCTCGTCCAATCGGATATCAAAAAGCGAATGTATCAGAGACATCACTAATGTCGAAGTATATGATACATACAGGAATTATTGTTTTCATTTTTCTAGTGCTACACTTTGTTCATTTTTACTTTGTAAAAATTGGATTAGTTAATGGCTTAATGGATGCCCACGGTCATCCTGATTTTTATAATTCAGCTATTGAATTATTTAAGCAGCCACTTTACTCTGTTATTTACCTATTAGCATTTGCTGCATTAGGATTTCACCTTAATCATGCTATTCAGTCAGGTTTTCAATCCATAGGTTTGGAACATAGCAAATATACAGGAGTTATCAAATTAGTAAGCACATTATACTCGCTGCTAATTGCTTTAGGTTTTTCTGTTATTCCGATTTACTTTTTAATTTTCGGATAATAATATTTAATTGAAATTTCATCATAAAAGATAAATAAGATATGATAAAATTAGATGCAAAAATCCCGGAAGGGAAAATGGCAGATAAGTGGACAAACTATATTGACCACGCCAAATTAGTTAATCCATCCAATAAGCGTAAGCTAGATATAATTATTGTTGGAACAGGATTAGCAGGAGCCTCCGCCGCTGCTTCTTTAGGAGAAATGGGATATGAAGTAAAAATATTCTGTTATCAAGATAGCCCGCGCCGTGCTCATAGTATTGCTGCCCAAGGTGGTATTAATGCTGCAAAAAACTACCCTAATGATGGTGATAGTGTTTACCGCTTATTTTACGATACAGTAAAAGGTGGTGATTATCGTGCTCGTGAGGCCAATGTATATCGTTTGGCCGAAGTTAGTAATAGTATAATTGACCAATGTGTTGCCCAAGGGATTCCTTTTGCTCGCGAATATGGTGGCTTACTAGATAATCGCTCTTTTGGTGGTGCACAAGTATCACGTACTTTTTATGCTCGTGGGCAAACTGGTCAGCAACTTTTACTAGGTGCATATAGTGCACTAAGTCGTCAGATTAAAGCTGGTAAAGTAAAGCTATATAATCGCCAGGATATGCTTGACGTTGTAAAAATAGATGGTCGCGCAAGGGGTATTATAACAAGAAATTTAATTACTGGAAAAATAGAAAAGCATGCTGCACATGCAGTTGTATTAGGTACTGGAGGTTACGGAAACGTTTTCTTCCTTTCAACTAATGCTATGGGTTCCAATGGTTCTCCTGTTATTCAAGCATACCGACGAGGTGCTGCTTTTGCTAATCCTAGTTTTGTTCAAATTCACCCAACATGTATTCCTGTTCATGGAGACTTCCAATCAAAGTTAACTCTTATGAGTGAAAGTCTGCGTAATGATGGAAGAATATGGGTTCCTAAGAATATTGAAGATTCAAAGAAAATTCAGAAAGGAGAATTAAAAGGGTCGCAACTTAAAGAAGAAGACAGAGATTATTACTTAGAGCGCCGTTATCCTGCATTTGGTAATTTAGTGCCTCGTGACGTTGCTTCACGTGCCGCTAAGGAGCGTTGTGATGCTGGATTTGGTGTTGGCCCAACAGGTTTAGCAGTTTATCTTGATTTTTCTGAAGCCATTGGCCGATTAGGTAAAAGCGTTGTTGAAGCACGTTATGGTAACCTTTTCCAAATGTATGAGAAAATTGTTGATGACAATCCATATGAAACACCAATGATGATATATCCTGCTATCCATTATACAATGGGTGGAATTTGGGTAGATTATAATTTGATGACAACTATCCCAGGTTTATATGCCATTGGAGAAGCTAATTTCTCAGATCATGGAGCAAACAGACTTGGAGCTTCTGCATTGATGCAGGGACTTGCTGATGGATATTTTGTACTTCCTTATACTATTGCTGATTATTTA
>JAOZKO010000045.1 GCA_029935325.1 Bacteroidales bacterium | reverse complement strand
GACTTTATAATGATTGAAGTCGTATATAGGCCGGATTTAAATTTTTATTGTTTACCAAGGCATTTTTCTTTTGCATAGCCGCAGCTATGGACAATAAAAATAACGCAGATAAACAGAAAAAGATAAATACTGCCATACGATTTTAGTTGTTATAAAGTCTATTGTAAAACTAATTATTAAACGGTACTAATAAGTGCCAAAAATAACAAAAAAACACAATCCACTTTTAATAAAATAATTCTATTAATCTTTACGAATTCTTTATAAATTCCAGATGTTTTTGCACAAGTTTTAATTCACCGTAGCTAATGCTATCTGGCAGTGCTATTTTTGCATCGCCTAGGGTTGATTCTGGATTTTTTTCAAAATATTTAATAAGCTTATCAATAACTTTTTGCTCCACAAATTCGTCCACATCAAGATCGCCAGTAGCAACATATCGACTTAAGTGGCTTTCAATAGTACTGACTACATAGCCCATTTCTTTGGCAATCTCCTTAATTTCTTTGCCATTTTTATATAGCTCATAACTTAATTCATGGTTTTTCTTCTTCGGGACTTTTATTACTTCTGGTGCATCTTCCTTGGGGTCGATACCTTTTTCTACCAGATATTCCATTACCATTTCTATAAGCTCAATGCCATATTGGTCAACTTTCTTTTTACCAATTCCATTAATTGCTAATAGCTGCTTGCTAGTAGTAGGAAGCTCATTGGCAATACCCTGAAGCATTTTGTTTGATGCTACCTGAAACAAAGGGACCATACGTATATCGCCTTCTTCCCTCCGCCAATATTTTAGGAGAGAATACAAATCGGGATGAATAGTATCCACATCTCTGAATTCCGTCTTTTCTTTTTTAGCTTTAGTATTGTCTGCAATTGCAGATTTCGCCCTAACCTCAAGAAAATCTTTAACTTCAAACCCTTGGAAGCAAGATTTCAAACTTTTCTGCTTGATAGTTAGTATCTCATTAATGGCAGTAAGATTCTCTTTTATAGCCTTTTTAGCAGCTTTATTGTCTGATTCAAATCTACTTTCATTAAGTGCTTTTAAGATTTTATCCTCATGAAAAGCATGAAAATATACTGCAGCTTTCTTTATCCTTTCTTGCAGGCTAGTATTGGTTTTAGTATCAGCATTATCAAGTAGTAACTTATTTATCTGATTTATAAAACCTTGTGCAATACTTGATATTTCAGGCATTAGGTTTTTTTGAATTTCTGTTAGCTTCTCGCTAATGTCTCCCTGGAAACCTTTTTTATGCTCTTCTAATGATCGTTCGAGTCGTTGCAATCGGTAGTTTAGCTGCTTATAATTAAATAGGTCCAGGAGTAAATCCAACTGATAAGCATATTTTGCTTGCTTTAGCTTCTCTGAATCAGGTTGGTTATCTGATGCCAGTTGATTAAAAACATTTACTTCTTTATCACAAATAATAGCACTTTCGGAAATCTGAGTACTTAAAACTAATCCTTCCATAGTTTTGCATCTACTCAGCGCCACATAAGTTTGACCGTGAGCAAAGGCTGCTGCAGCATCTATAATTGCCTTTTCAAATGTTAGCCCTTGACTTTTGTGGATTGTTATTGCCCAAGCTAATCGCAGTGGAAACTGAGCAAAAGAGCCAATAAACTCTTCTGAAATTTCTTTAGTATTGCTATTAATGGAGTATCTGATATTTTCCCACTCTTCGATTCCTGTTTCTATTTCTTCATCATCACCCAAGCATTTAACGATAATATAATTACCTTCAAAAGCTCTAATTTCTCCTATTTTACCATTAAAATATCGTTTCTCTGGGGAGCTATCATTTTTCACAAACATTACCTGTGAACCAATCTTAAGTTCTAGTTCAAACTCTGTAGGGTAAGAATGTTCTGAGAAATTGCCCTTTACAGTTGCTTTAAACTTTCGGCTTTTGGTTTTTATTTTATCAAGCTGAATATCATTAATTTTCTTAGCAGAATTATTATGTGTTGTAAGGGTAATATAGCCCTCATCATTTTCAGGCGAAAAACCAGGAATATACCTCTTATGTAATAGATCAAATGACTCCTGACTTAATCTGTCGTTACGTATTTCGTTAAGGATATCCAGAAAAACATCATCGCTCTGACGGTAAACATGCTTAAGTTCAAGAGTAACCATATCAGCATCTTCCAATGACTTACTATTGAAAAAATACATAGATTTATAATACTTGCTTAGCATTCCCCATTCATCATCTTTAACAACTGGTGACAATTGCTGTAAGTCTCCAATCATCAGTAACTGGACTCCACCGAAAGGAAGAAAACGGTTTTTATATCTTCTTAAAACCTCATCAATAGCATCAAGCATATCAGCTCTAACCATCGATATTTCATCAATAATCAAAAGGTCTAAAGATTTTATAATATTTATTTTCTTGCGATTAAACTTCTGTTTGAAATTTGGATTATCAATCTTATGACCCGCAACTCTTTCAGTAATAATTGGGCCAAATGGAAGCTGAAAAAATGAATGAATAGTTACTCCCCCAGCATTTATCGCAGCAACACCTGTTGGAGCTACAATTACTAGTCTTTTGAATGTACGCTCTTTTAATGATCTGAGAAAGGTGGTTTTCCCAGTACCCGCTTTTCCTGTTAAAAATATATTTCGGTTAGTATATTGTACAAATTCATATGCTAAGTCTAGTTCCGGATTCTTCTTCATAGATAATTATTTTATTGCTGTAAAGATATGCCTTTTTTTGAATTGACTAGCCACAATTATAATATAATATATTGATAGCTTTCTTTGGGGATTGTAAAATATTGTAAGGGGTTGTATGGAATTGTAAAGGATTGTATAGGATTGTAAAGGGTTGTAAGGTATTGTAAAGGGTTGTAAGGAGTTGTAAAGAATTGAAAAGTCTTGTAAAGCCTGGTAAAATTGGTCGCGCATTTTTTCTTAACTGCTAAGGCACTAAGACACAAAGGTGCTTTGCTTACTCTGACCTTAACCTCAGCCTTATCCTTTATGTTTTAGCCTTTTACAAAGTTCATTAAGTCATGTCTCTAACTCTTCTCTTTAAAGGGCAGCAAACTCATAGCGTGCTCAGTAATTGCAGTAATGCTCAGGGAGGGATTTACTCCAGGGTTTGACGAAATAGCAGAGCCATCGCATATCATCATATTTTTATAACCAAAGACGTGACTGGTTTTATCAATCACTCCGTCATCAGAGGAGGCTCCCATAACAGCTCCTCCAAGAATATGCGCAGTAGATGGCATATTGAGTAGCGTCTCTGTTAGCAAAACCATTGGCTTAGCATTATTTAGCTTGCTATATTGATCTGCCAGTTCATAAGCTAGTGGAATTTGTGCACTAGGTTTTTTGCCATGACTTATTCCTGTTTTTAACCTAAACCAGCCTCTTTTGAATTGCAATGTAGTATCAATTTGTTGCATAAAAAGCAATACAATAGATTGCTTGGCAAAATCCTTTACAAAAGCTAGTTTCAGATATTTTATAGGACTTTTGAAGTATTTCAAAATCATATTTCCTATTCGGGAAAAGATATTATTACCAATAACATTAGGAAGCATTCCTAAACGCCAGAAGCCTGAATTTTCGCCATATCTTACAACTTCCAAATGTGTATTTTCATCAACATCCATAATAGAGCCAATTGCAATACCTTTACTCAAATCCTTGCTTGCATCATCACTTACGCTAAAGATTAATGCTTCATTATTTGTGAGTATATATTTGCCAAGTTGATTGCTTAATTTGGGTAAACTTTTTTCCTTTAGCTTAAGTAGCAGGTTCATATTCCCTAATACTCCTCCTGCAAATATTACGTTTTTGGCTTTATATTCTTGGTGCTTCTTTATGAATTTCGTGGAGGATTTAGCACTAATAGTATATCCTTGGGAGCCATCACCAATGCCATTAGCAACAACATTATATACCTCTTGTTGGGAGATTATTTCTACACCAAGTTTTTGTGCGAGGTAGAGGTAGTTTTTGTCAAGGCTATTTTTTGCATTATGTCGGCAGCCAGTCATGCAAGCACCACAGAAAGTACAGCCACTTCTTCGCGGGCCTTTGCCATTAAAAAATGGATCTTCAACTTCTTCTTCCGGCTCGCCAAAGAATACTGATACTTCAGTTGG
Organism: Bacteroidales bacterium; assembly: GCA_029935325.1. Taxonomy (GTDB): domain Bacteria; phylum Bacteroidota; class Bacteroidia; order Bacteroidales; family UBA1556; genus UBA6267. Next base: position 9,287 of record JAOZKO010000045.1, on the reverse strand, counting down.
CTTAAAGAATTCAGATTGATTTCTGGTTTTAGCAAGGTCTTTAAGTATATTGTCACCGGTTTCCAAATTAGGATTTAAGCTTGCACCAAGCATTTGCTTAGCAGTTTCGTAATGTGGAGCTAATTCCTCTTCCCAATTTGCAAGCTTAGCCCAATTGCCACTTTTGTAAAAGCTAGCCTTTGGTTTAGGTAATGTATTGGCATAAACCAAAGATCCACCACCAACGCCAGTGCCGCTGAGAATACCAATGTGACTGTAGAAAGTCATTTTCATAATACCATAAAAGCCAAAGGAAGGAAGCCAAATCCACTTTTTTAAATTCCAATTAGTTTTTGGGAAATCATTTTGGTGATACCATTTGCCCTTTTCTATTACAAGAACAGAGTATCCTTTTTCGGCAAGTCGCAATGCTGAAACCGAGCCACCAAAGCCGCTGCCTATGATTATATAATCGTATTGGTTCATGTGGTTTCTTTTGACTTTGCAGAAACAACAAAGCTATATATAAAAGCAAAAAATACCACTCCTGCTTGGGTATTAAACATTGACTCAAAAAGCAAATTGATACTAATGATTAGAATAAAGCCTTGCATTAAAAATTTGTTTTCCAATGGAACAAAAAGAGGAATAAATAGCATGGAAAGAAGTAAAATCAAGCCAATAATACCTTGTCCTACTGTTGTTTCCAAAAACTGATTATGAGAATTTATTTGCAATTCCAAAGGTATTTTATAATTTCGCTCCTTGTAGATTTTAATAAGCTCATCTTTAATATCACCAGAGCCAACTCCAATAACTGGATTTTTCTTAATGATTCTGATACTTGCATCCCAAACTAATATCCTTAGTGCTGTCGACTCTTTTACTTTCTCAGGATGAGCAAAGGTTTCTTCGTAATTGCTTAGCGAATAGCTTAAAGCTTTAAACCGAGGGTTAAATACTAGCAGCAGACTAAATCCTAGAATAATAAATCCCAAAGCCATTATAGTCTGTTTCTTATATCTGACATAAAGGCTTTTATATAGAACAAAAATAATTAAAGCAAATACACTTATTAGTCCGGCCTTGGATTCGCTAAAATATATTACAATAAGTGAAAGTAATAGCGAGGCAATATATATGGGATTAATAGCTTTGTTTTTGATCGATTCTATACTGACAAAAAGCACATTAATTGCCAAATACAGAGCCATATACGAGGGGTGCATAAATACTGAGAACTTCATATAATAATTGAAACTTCCTGTTTGGAAGTACACAATTATATTTAATATAAGCAGTAGAATACTAAATAAACCACTTATATAAATGTATGCTTTTATAAGTTTGGAGAAATCAATTTTATTTTCATTCTTTTCTAAAGCAAATAATAAAGGGAGAATTAGAAATGATAGTTTTACTTGCAAATCAAATTTTGCATCGGCAGTATTATCAGAATAAAATAATGAAATTGCATGTAAAAGGTAAAATACTATTGGTATAATTAAGATTTTATTTATAGCATTTAATTTATTAGCACCTTTAGTAAATAGCTGAATTATAGCTATAAGCACAAAAAGGCTAATTGACTGAACAGCATATGGAAGTCCAAAATACATCCCTGAAAAGTAAATCAGGAATGCTAGGTATTTGATATTCTTAAAAGAAATTATCTCCCAGTTCATATTTAGTAATTGAATTCTGCAAATTTAATAGAAAAACAGCACCTTCACCTTATATCTTAATTATCTTGGAATAAATATCCAATTGTTCTGAAACACTATTTTTCCAATCATAATTTTGCTCTACAAATAATCTAGCGTTTTCACCCATTTTATCTTTTAAGCTAGGGTCTGTAATATATTTAGAAATTGCTTCAGCTGCTTGTTCTGGTGATCTTGGCTCTACTATAAAGCCTGTTTTTCCATCTATCACAATCTCAGGCAATCCACCTACATTTGACACAACCGAAGGAATGCCACATGCTGCGGCTTCTAATATTGATACACCAAAGCTTTCGCTTAATGATAATGCTACAAAAACTGACATCATATTGTGATATTTTACAGCTTCTGCAGCAGCTACTGCTCCAACAAAAGTTACTGATTCTTGAATCCCATATTCTTCTGTCAACTCTTTATACTCATTTAATTTTGGCCCATCCCCTACAATCATAAGTTTTAGGTTTATATCAGTATGTTTTTTCAATAAAATATTAAAAGCTTCAATTAAATAATTAATTCCATAAACTTCCTCCAACATTTTAATAGTGCCAATTATAAAGCTATTATCATTTGTTTTTTTTGGTTTAAACTTATTAAGATCAATGCCAAAAGCTAAAGTTTCAACCTTTTTAGTTGTATAAAGCATTGTCTCCTTAGCCATTATTTTAGAGGTTGACTGAATAATTGTTGCTTTGTTTAAATTATACTTCAGTAATTGTTTATGTAATATCGACTTTTGTGGAAACTCAAAAATATCGCTTCCCCAAACAGAAATTACAAATGGTTTGAAATTAGATAATGCGCCAATAAGTCCATAACTTGTAGCATAATAGGCATGTAAAATATCAGGTTTAAAATTCCTTATTTGCTTCTTTACTTCTTTTAGAAACTGTAAATAGCCAATTTTAAAAGTCTCATCTGATTTCTGAGATTTACTTTTCAAATCAATATTATGGAATTCAATATTATGATGGTATAAAGCAGTATCTGCCTCACGAAGGCTTAATAAGCATATTGCATCAACCTCTATGGATAATGAGTTTACCCATTTCAACGTATGAGTACTCTGTGCGTCTGCTAATATCATTAATCTCATTGGCCTATAATTTGAATTAATTTTTTTAAACCAGCTTCTCTTGAGAACTCCTGCGTATCAACTTTTACTATATTATGATTTTTTACTTTCTGCAATGCTTTTGAAATTGATTCTGAATTGTTTTTTGCCCAGAATATATTTGGGTAATTTTGAGTTATTTGATGCATGCTACCAGTCATGGGCTCGCCATTGGTAATAATAAGAATTGTTTTGTTAAGAGCTAAATAATCAAATATCTTTGTTGATGATTCAAAAGCTTCACCTCCAGTAAAGATTACACATGCATCCGACTTTGAGATAAATTTTAGAGCTTCAGAATAAGAAACTGAACCACCATGGAAATATTGGTTTTCATATTTTTCAAAACTATTATTCCCTATATATCTAAAATTAAAATCAGTATTTGCCTTTAACGACTGAAAGAAGAAATCCATCTCAAAATCAGAATCTACTCTTCCTATTGCAGAAATAGTAATATTATCATCACTACTTTTAGGTAAATCAATAAGCTCAGTTTTTATACTTTCCAATGTATTTTCATCATATCCATTATCAATAATATGAATATTTGGATGCTTTATTAATCTCTTGCATTCGTTATTTACCGTAATAACAATATCAGCATATCTCAGAAATTTGCTTTGAAAAAATAGCTTGATTTGGTCTTTTATTGCAGAAGATTTGAATCTTGGATTAGCATAAAATGGATCTCTGAAATCGAGGATTATTTTTGCAGAAAAGTTATCTTTCAAATACTTACTTAATAACATATGCATAAATGGACCCCCAGATATAATAATAGAATCAAATGCATCTGGCTTGTATTTCGACATTTCAATCTTTAAATTTGACAGCCAATTGATACCTTCATCTTTAATAAAATGCGATAATATATGCTTATTATTTGCAGGCACAAAACTTATATTACTATTTGCTTGATCTTGTTTGATAGCTGTTAATACCACAGCTTCGTAATTATACTTATGGATATTCTGAAACCAATATAATACCCGCTTAATCCCAACAGAATTATAGGGGGGGAAATAGTAGCTTATAAACAATATCTTTTTTGCCATAAATATTTATGATAATTTTATTTGCTTTAGTTAAAATAAATTCTCTTCTGTTCTATGCACAATACTCCGTTAATGTTTTATATAAATCACACAGTCAGACGATTACGGCTTTGCGCAATAATGTATAATAATCACAAAATCAACCCTTTGCGTCTTGGCGTCTTTGCGAGAAACAAAAGTTTAACGAACTATTGATGCAAAAATAAAACTTTAATTCAAATTGGAAACATTAAGTCCAAATAATTATAAGACCAAAGAAGCCTCCTTAAAGCTTTTCTTAACTTTTAAGCTTTGTGTCTCTTTCATATTTATTAATAATTGCATTATACCAAAGAAGCAAAAGTAAATAAAACACGGGCATCACAATTCCAATAATCAGGAATACCGATTCAATATTATCAAACACCTTTGCAAAAACTATAAATATAGTAACTATCAATAAGTTTCCAATAATACCAGCAATCATATTTAGCTTTACATATCCCAAAGATAGAGGTGTTTGCGAAACAGGAGAGGTAATTGACGAAACCAATAGCCACGGAGTAAGGTATTGTGCATAAACCCCTGCTTGTCTCCATTTCTCACTAAATACAAAGGCGAATATATCAGGTCCCCAAATTAATATTACAATAAAAAATGGTAGAATAATCACAGCAATTCGTAATACTGTTTTCCTAAAAAGGCTTTTTACACTTTTTCTTTGTGCCACCTGCTCCGAAAGCTGCTGGAAATAAACCTGCCCCAAACTCGCTGCTAAAATCCCTAATGGAGCTTTCAAAACTCTTAACATAAACCCATACCAACCAAGAATTGCTTCAGTAAAAAGAAAAGCAATAATAATAGGCAGGCCAGTGATTGATATCATATCCACTAAACGATGTGGAAAGCTAAATTTTGGATAATCAGAATAGTCTTTTGCTGCTTTCCAAAGTCTTTGCCATGAGAAATATTTGAATAATCGGCTGTAATATTTAAAAAACAGCCTGGCATAATTTACAAAAGCTATAAACTGCCCACTTATTCCACCAATAATAAGTCCGCCAGATGTAAGTCCAGAGAAACCATTAATTGTATTGATAGTTGCTGTGGTAGCAGATTGACTAACCATTGTGGAGGATATAATTTTGTATTTTTTTCTACGATTAAACCAAATTGTAAATGTCTGCACTCCTCCTACCAGAAAAACACTAATACCTAATAGGAATAGCCAAGGTTTTATGTTTTGGGAAGACAATAACTCAGATATAGAAATAGGAAATAATAAAGTGCTAATAAGCACTGTTACAGAAACAAATAGACTAATTATCAATGAAAGTACTACAAGGTGAAAGGCCTCAATATTTCTTTTAGGTAGCATTATTGCCACCTCATATCTCATGGTAGAAATTACTGCCAGAAAGGAAACTATGCTTGAGAAAAGAGTGAATACACCAAATTCCTCAGAGGTATATAATCGGCTTAGTACAACCGAAATCGCAAATGGTATTAGCTGCGATATCCCTGATCCAAACATTAAAACAACTACATTTTTTAGATAGCTATTTTCAGTGAACTTTCCTTTTAAAACTTTAATTGTGGATTTCAATTATATCTAGATTTATAATAGTACAAATGTAAAACATTTTAATAAAAGAATTATTGTTGAATTTTTTTATTGTCATTGCAAAGATTATATTTACTTTGCAAATAATTAATTGAGATTATATATATATGAAGATTATTACAATAGTAGGAGCCAGGCCACAGTTTATTAAAGCTGCAGCAGTTAGCAGAGAGATAGCAAAACATGACGATGTTGAAGAGTTGATAGTGCATACTGGACAGCATTTTGATGCAAATATGTCGGATATATTCTTTGATGAAATGGAAATTCCTAAACCAAACTATAATCTTGATATCAATGGACTTAACCATGGTGCTATGACTGGGCAGATGATGGAGAAGATAGAGGAGGTTTTGCTCAAGGAGAAGCCTGATTGGGTGCTTGTATATGGCGATACAAACTCAACAATAGCAGGCGCATTAGCCGCTCGTAAACTTCATATCAAAGTAGCACATGTGGAGGCAGGTTTGCGCTCTTTTAATATGCAAATGCCTGAGGAGATAAATAGAATTCTTACTGATAGGATTTCAAATATACTGTTTTGCCCTACTGATGCTGCAATTGAGAACCTTAATAAGGAAGGTTATGAAAATATAGATATTCGTATTATAAAATCTGGTGATGTAATGCAAGATGCTGCGATGTTTTACTCGCAAAAATCAAGACCACCAGCTATGGATTTGCCCAAAGAGTTTGTATTGGCAACAATTCATAGGGCAGAAAATACAGATGATATTAATAGGTTGGAAAGTATATTTGCAGCTTTTTCTGAGATAAGCAAAACAATGCCAGTAATACTACCATTACATCCACGTACTAAAAAAATTATTAGCACATCCAATATTGACATTGATACTGATAGGGTAAAAATAATTGATCCTATAGGATATTTGGAGATGGTACATTTACTTAAAAACTGTAAACTAGTAATGACTGATAGTGGTGGACTGCAAAAGGAAGCTTTCTTCTTTGAGAAGCCTTGCATTACTTTACGCGATGAAACAGAATGGGTAGAGCTTGTTGAGAACGGCTTTAATACAATAGTAGGTGCCGATTTAAATAAAATTATTGGAGCATTTGAAGCGCAAAGCTATAATCATAATTTTGATATTAACCTTTATGGCAGAGGGACCGCTTCACGAAGGATTATTGAAGAACTAAAACATTAATTTCTAGAATCTAACTCCAGGTCAATCCAAAATGTACTGCCTTGGTTTTCTATACTTTCAACTCCTACTTTGGCCTTCATATTGCGTGCAAACTCAGAGACAATTTTTAATCCCAAGCCATTACCTTTCTCCTGCATTGTTCCAATGTTTCTATATGTAGAATCAATAGAGAATATGTTTTCTAATTTATCATTAGGAATCCCGATACCCTGATCTTTGATTTTGAGCCTAATATAATTATCGGATTGTTCGCTACTTATCTCTATAACTCCTTTTATAGGTGAGAATTTTATTGCATTATTCAAATAATTTCGCAAAATAGTTTTTAGCATTTCCTGGTCAGCCTTTACTCGAATATTTGAGCATGCAATAATATTAAGTTCAATTTGTTTTTGTTGGATTTGTGAATGATGGGCACTTAAACATACAGCTACTAATTTATCTAATTCAACAGACTCTATATTTGCTTTAAGTTGACCACTTTGCGAAGTTGCCCATTCCAATAAATTAATCAGGAATTTATGTGTATTAACACTTGTAGTATGTAAGATACTAATCAAATGCTTCTGTTCTTCTTTCGATAATTCATTATTATTATCAAGTTCCTTCAATAGGCCGATAAGTCCGTTGAAAGGATTCTTTAAATCATGTCCAATAATATTGAAAAATACATCTTTACTTTTAATTGCAGTTTTTAAAAGTAGAGTTTGTTCTTCAATGGTTTTATTCTTATTTTTAAGTTGGAAATTCAATTTCTGGGTTTTTCTTCTTAAGAAGAAGAGGAAACTAGCGAAAATAATTACAATAACAAATCCAATGCTTATAATAATGTTAATTAGAGTTTTACGATTAATTGAATCTTTTTGATGTTTTGCTTGCTCTATTAATAAACTATTCTCTTTATTCCTTTTCTCCAGCTCTATATTTCCAAGAATTTCAGCAATTTTTTCTTTAGATTCTTTATCATTAAGTTTTAGTTTATCCTCATAAAACTCTTTCTGATGAATGCTTAAAGATTTATAATCCGACCTTAAAGAATCAATAAATATTAAATGTTCAAGTCCATATATTTTGAACTCCAAATCACCCGTAATGGACGATGTTTCAATGCCTTTCTTAGCATACGCATAAGCACTATCGTAAAATTGTTTCGCTATAAACGACTGTGCTAAATTTACATAGGTAGCTTCAAGGATGTGATAACGTTCATTTACATATGGAGAGTTTAGTACCTGCTGAAACAGACTAATGGATTTGTCAATTTCATTGTTTTTATAGTATGTTGTGCCTAGATTTGTTAGTATAATCATTCTGTCTCCACTACCTGGCTCTAGTGTTGATGTCTCAAGAGCTTTATGAAATAGTAAAAGTGCAGAATCTAATTTATCATCCATATTCATATACACCAATGCTAGGTTTGATAATATTTCTGATGTGAAGTTTTGGATATTAAGAGTCTCATTTAACTTTAGTGCTTTTTTATAATATTTTATTGCCAACAGATCTTCATCTAAATTATAGTATGTAATACCAGAGATATTGTAGGCATATATAAGATTAGAACTATCGTTTAGCTTTTCGTAAAAATTTGTAGTATTAGTAATATATTCTAGAGCTTTTGAGTAATCATTGAGCTGAGTATAGACGCTTGCTAAGTTCATATTTATTTTAGCTTTGGCCTTATAATTATCAGAATCAATTAGCGAATCATTTATCAGGAAATATTTCAGACTTTTCTGAAATTCACCAATATATAAAAAGCTAATTCCAGCACCCTTTGATGATCGCAATAATCCTCTTTTATCATTAATTTCTTTAGCAAGGCGATACATTTTAACATTAGACTTTTGTGCTCCAGTATAGTTTCTTGTATAAAAGCATGAAGTAGCCTCAAGCCCTAATAAATCGATAAGTATGGTATTTGCAATATTTGTGTCTAGCAGATAAATTCCTTTCTGGGCATAGAAATTTGAGGAATCGGGTTTTGAAAACAAATAAGATTCACCTAACTGCAAATATATCTCCGCTTTCTTCTTATTATCAGTTGTATTGGGTAAAAGATTAAGCAGGCTATCTTGTCTTTGAGTAGCAAATGTGCTTACATATATAAATGTAAGTATAAATAGAACAAAAATATTTGAGAGCCTTTGCATATAACAATATTATATGGCAAAACTAAGTCTTTTTTCAATCAAATATTCTATAAAATAATAATTATCAAAGTTTTCTTTAACGTAATAGCAATCTTTGTTTCTCAGTAAGTTTCTTCTATTATTACTCAAAAAATAAAAAAGTAAATATATGTTGTGCAAAAAGGAAAAAAAATTACTTTTGCATCCGCTAAGAAGGAATTGTATTTAGATTATTGCTTAGTTTGGAGAGATGGGTGTCCCGATAACTATCGGGAGGCTTAAACTGAAACCAACAATAATGGAGAGGTGGGTGTCCCGATAACTATCGGGAGGCTTAAACTGAAACCAACAATAATGGAGAGGTGGGTGTCCCGATAACTATCGGGAGGCTTAAACTGAAACCAACAATAATGGAGAGGTGGGTGTCCCGATAACTATCGGGAGGCTTAAACTGAAACCAACAATAATGGAGAGGTGGGTGTCCCGATAACTATCGGGAGGCTTAAAC
>JAOZKO010000260.1 GCA_029935325.1 Bacteroidales bacterium | reverse complement strand
ACTAAGCAGTAATACGAGCCTTAAATTCATCAATTTTCTTAAAGGCAGTTCTAAAGTATTGGTATCTGATTTTCTCAGAAACCTTACTTACTGGGTTGGATTTTTTGATAATATTGTTCAACCATTGCTCGGTTAAGTCACAATATTTCTTATTCATAGTAGCGATAGTATTAAAACTCATATGACCTAGATAAACGCTTTTGGTAATGCCAAGGTCAACAAGCACGCAATTATTCCCAATTTCGATATCACTAAAGTAAAGTTCATAATCAGCTCTTTGACCCGATTCTGTAGTGTCGGCATGGAGTTTCTTTCCAACTTCTGCCTGCAATTGTATATCTGATAATAACTGCTTTAGTTCATCCAATATATCTATTACATCTTTGTCTGATTCAAATCTTCCTGACTCCCAGAAAAACTCAATCTGCTTTAATACAGAAAGATATGTAGTCTCTGTCCAGATTTCTACAGATGGAATATCTAGATAAGCATCGTAAATCTCAGCGCTTAGTTTATGAATATTTTCAGGTACATAGCTCAGGTTGAATTTATTATTATCCACATTATTTGTATTGAGAATAGCCTCCATCCAATAAAAGATTTTATAAGCACCAAGCAAAGGGTATTTATAATTATAAAATATTGGAATATCCTCGCAAGCATATGTAATCTTATGCTTTTTCGCATTTTTTATTAGGTTCAAATCCTTAAGCATGCTCTGAAGGTATAACTCAAAGCTGTCAATAGAGTAATTAAGCTCTTGAAATGCAAATGTCACATTATTAATATCCATATCATTAAATACATCAAAGGATATTTTGTAATGCTTACATAATTTTGAAATATCGGTAATTGTTAATTGAGTTGTGCCTCTTAATCTTCGGTATGCACTATCCTGACTTACATCTAATACTTCACATAGTTCCGATACTAGATTAGTATTGGAAGGGATGATATCTTCTATTTTTCTTAGAAAGTCGGACTGTTCCATAATAAATACTTTTTGCGAATAATAATAAATACTGATTAATTATTTGCAAATATCGCAAAAATCATAATGCACTGTACTTATTTGAATGAAATATTGCAAAAACCGGTATCACTATAAAAGTAGAATCTTATAATAGTATAGTAAAGAAATAGAGTAGATTATATAAGTATTTGCTCGTTTTTGTATTTGCAATAACCGCAATCATTAATAATCAATTGCGAATAATCGTTTCTTTTGGCTATTGCCTCATATTACTTTTGCCTCATAAATAATTCAAATAATTATAAACCTTAAAATAGAACTATCATGAAACAGATTTACAATTTTTTAAATAAAGTATTGTTACGAAACAAGTTTGAATGGTCAAGTTATTTCTTAACGATGCCTAAGATAGTAATTACAATATCTATATTGATCTTTGTATTACTAGGTACAAGAGCAAATGCTCAGAATCAGAACCAAAACCAGAGTAAAGAGAGTATTGCAGTAATAAATATTGGAGCAGAAGGACTTGAAATTAAGATGGCATTAATGACAAGTTTGGTTACTCTTGAATTAGAACGGATAGGCGTTTATGAAGTAATTGATAAGTATGATGTTGCTAATCATATGAAAAAGAATAAAATACCTTTAGATGAATCCTATGGAAAAACTGATTTAATTCGTATTGGGAAACTTTTAAAAGTTGATAAAGTACTAAGTGGAAGTGCGGAAAAATTTGGTAGTAAAATTATAGTTGTCCTTCGATTAGTAGATGTAGAGAATGGCAAAATAGAAAAGGTAGATGTTATGGAATACCTTGATCAAGAAGAGGATATTCAAATTATGATACGAATATCATTACATAATATCTTTAATATAGAAAATGATGATAATACAGTGGAGATGCTTTCCAATATTAATCTTCCTTTGGCAAATACAAAGAATAAAGTAAACCTAAGCGGACCAAGATTTGGTATGACAACTACTTTAGGAGCGGTTGGGCAAAGGCTTCAAGCTCCAAAAGATGAAGGAGGATATAATATGTTTCCTGTCAGCTCTGTTTTTGGTTATCAATTTGAGAAGCAGTACATTGCAGCAGGAGAGTTTCAAGCTTTATTTGAAATAATCCCCGCTCTTAATGCTCTGGAATCAGGATATATTATTCCGTCACTATCCATTATCAATGGCTTTAGGTTTAATAAGCTAGGTTTTGAATTTGGAATAGGTCCGGTTTTTAGAATTGCACAAATGGCAGAAGGATATTATGATGCTAGTGGTAATTGGACTTTGAGAAGTGAAGTGCCAGATCCGCCAGCTGATACGGAATTTATATATCAAGTTGATAATAGAGGGAGCTATAGATTAAATACTGGATTAATAATAGCCGCAGGTTATACCTTCAAATCAGGACATATAAATTTTCCAATAAATATTTATGTATCCCCACGCAAAGATGGAACTACAGTAGGACTAATATTTGGATTTAATGTTGCTAGATCAAAGAAGAAAGTAAGATAGAAATAGTTTTTTAAGGTTGGAAAGAAGGTGGTATGCTTAATTGTATGCTGCCTTTTCCTTTTTATAGCTCATTTAATTGCCATTTAAAGCTCACTTAATAATGAAATTGAGCTATATTTGCACTGTATTTGAGCTACATTTTTTATTGAATGAGTAATATACTAAGAGTTATTGACAAAGGAAACAGACCATGAAAACAAAACGATTTATACTATTTTTACCTATAATACTACTAATTATGGTTTCCATATCATCCTGCCAACCAAAGCAAAGCGTTGATACAATACTTATTAATGGAAAGATTTATACAGTTGATTCTCAAATGAGCATTGTGGAATCTATAGCCATTGATAAAGGAAAAATTATTGCTATTGGAAGTTCCGAAGATATTCAATCCAAATATCAAACTGATAATCTGATAGAGTTAAATTCAGCAGCGGTTTTTCCAGGATTATGGGATGCTCACTGCCATTTTTATGGCTATGGATTGTCACAAGAGCGATACGCAAATCTGGTAGGAACAACTTCTTTTGATGATGTATTGGAAAAGTTGGCAGAATATCATAGTGTTCATCCTAATCAATCATGGATATTAGGAAGAGGCTGGGACCAGAACGATTGGACGGAAAAGGAGTTTCCGACAAAAGATAAACTTGATCAGCTTTACCCTGATGTGCCAGTGCTTTTAATTCGCATTGATGGTCATGCAGCTTTGGTTAATTCTAAGGCATTGGAGCTGGCAGGATTTACTACCGAGACTGAGATTTTTGGTGGTGATTTAATTTCAAATGCTGATGGATTAACAGGAGTGCTTTTAGATAATGCTGCTGATTCGCTAAAACATATGGCGCCAAAACCAAATGCAGAATTAATTATAAAATCACTACTTAGAGCCCAAGATGATTGTTTTGCAGTAGGATTGACCTCTGTTATGGATGCCGGTTTGAGTTATGAACTGATTCAACAAATTGATGCATTACACAAGGATGGAAAGCTGAAAATGCAAATTGATGCAATGCTTGAGGCCTCGCAGAAAAACTTTGATACATACGTAAAAGATGGACCATATATTAGCAATAGACTTATTGTAAATTCTGTTAAACTATATGCCGATGGTGCTCTGGGCTCTCGTGGTGCTTGCCTTTTGTCTCCATATTCCGATGATATTCATAACTCGGGATTGCTAATTCATAATGTGGAGTATTTTGACTCTATCTGTAATATTTTATATAAAGCAGGATTTCAGGTAAATACTCATGCTATTGGTGATTCTGCTGTGCGAATGGTCTTGAAAACCTATGCCAAATATCTCAAGGGAGAAAACGATAAACGTTGGCGTATTGAGCATGCTCAAGTTGTTAGCCCAATTGATTTTCATTATTTTGGAGAATATAGCATTATCCCTGCAGTTAATACTACTCATGCCACAAGCGATATGTATTGGGCAGAAGATAGGCTAGGAGCGGAGCGAATAAAGACTGCCTATGCATATAAGCAATTGTTGGCGGAAAATAATTGGTGTACAAATGGAAGTGATTTTCCTATTGAAAGTATAAATCCACTATTTGGCTTTTATGCTGCTGTGGCTCGTATGGATCATAAAGGATATCCAAAGGATGGCTTTCAAATTGAAAATGCATTAACTCGCCAAGAGGCACTTAAAGCAATGACCATTTGGGCAGCTAAAGGTAGTTTCGCTGAAAATGAAAGAGGAAGTATTGAAGTGGGTAAATATGCCGATTTTGTAATTCTTGATAGAGATATAATGGAAGTTGATCAATCTGAAATATATAATACAGTGGTGAAAGCAACTTATATTCAAGGAGAGAAGGTTTTTTAGAGGAGAGTTAGAATGAGAA
>JAOZKO010000259.1 GCA_029935325.1 Bacteroidales bacterium | reverse complement strand
ACTTTAAAATCATCAAATCTGCCAGTATCGCAATGTTTAGAGTATATGCCTATAAAATCTCTCACTTCATTTTTATGATAAAGTAGAACTAAGAATGCGTCAAAAAGGTGATAATCACAGTTATTTTTAATACTGTCTATCCCTCTTTTAAAATGATCAAAATCAATTGGTTTCGGTATTTCAAAGAAATATCGGCTTTCCAGATTCTCATCTTGAAAAACTCCTTCTGAAATATTAATAAATGAAATATATTTTTTATAAGTAATCTTACTGGTATAGGTTTTAATTTGCTTATCACTAAAAAATTCGATACCAAATTTATTAAATTCTTTAATTATTAATGGTAACTGATTAGTAAGGCTAATATTTATTCTGATTCCTTGTCTTTCAATGTTTTGAAATATCATTTGGCCAGGGCAAATTCCAATTGTTGAACTATACTTATCACTTAGGCGACTAGCTTCTCTGTAAATAATATCCTGAAAACAGTTTATGCTGTTTCGCACTGGTAGATATAAATGGTTTTGAGTAACGTGTGCCTTGTTCGGCGGAAAATTACTTTTAGAATAATAACCTGGTGTTGGGTCTGATTCAAGAATTAAACAACCGATACTTTTACCTAGTTGTGATCTAGATACTGTTATTTCATCGGTAAAACAAGTTAATCCATCAATGTTTAATGTTTTCATAATTATGTTTTTATATGGTTTGTAAAATAATTTTCCAACTTTCTATTATAGTTCTTTTTAGGTAGCCATCTGAATACTCAACAATAGTCTGTCCTTTGGTCATCGCTTTTGTAAAATTTTCATCATAGGGCAAGTCAGCAATATGCACAATCCCTTCCTCTTCAAGAAACTCTTTTATTTGCAGATTTACTTTAGTGTTAATATCAGCTTTGTTAATTATGCAACCTGCTTTTAATTTAAATTTAGCTACTAATTCGTAAACACGCTTTAGATCATGAAGCCCTGAAATGCTTGGTTCTGTTACCAATACTACAAAACTAGCACCTGTAAGCGATGATACTACTGGGCAGCCAACTCCGGGAGACCCATCAACAATAACATAGTCTTTGCCTTCTTTTTCAGCAATTAGCTTGGCCTCATTTTTTACTTTTGCAACTAGTTTTCCTGAATTGTCAGCACCAATTCCTAATTTGGCATGCACCATTGTGCTGCCTGTTTTGATTTTAGAAATATGCCACTTACCAACATTTAGCGGAATATTAGTGATTGCTTCCACAGGACATACTCTAGCGCAATATCCGCAGCCCTCACAACTTAGTTCATCTACATCATGTATGCTATCTGTTACAGTAATGGCGTCAAAGCGACATACATCAAAACATTTTCCGCATTGTGTGCATATATCCTGATTAATTACAGCTAACTCTCCACTATAAAAATCTTCTGTTTTAATAGGTTCAGGCTGTAATAATAAATGCATATCTGCAGCATCTACATCACAATCAGCAACAACCACATCTTGTCCGCCCAATACAGCAAAAGATGCTGTGATAGAAGTTTTACCGGTTCCTCCTTTTCCTGAAATTACAACTATTTCTTTCATGCTAATTGAGTTTTTAAAGCTAAAATATATGTTGCTATCTTTGCTAATTCTGTTTTAACTTCAGGAAATTTGTCAAAGAGTAATTCTCCTTTTGAATAGGTTTCTGCTATCTCTCTTTTATTAGGAATCTTTGCAAGAATTGGAATGCTGTTTTCATTGCAATAGTCAATAATGTCATCATTCCCTATACCATATCGGTTTATTACAACTCCAAATCCCTTTTTTAATTCCTGCATTGTTTCTATAGCTAATATTACATCGTTAAGACCAAAAGGTGTTGGCTCAGTTATAAGAATAATAAAGTCAGCATCTTTTGTAGCCTCAATAACAGGGCAGGAGGTACCAGGAGGTGAATCAAAAAATTTAATATAATCATTATCAAAATTTTGATCTACATATTGGAGGGTTTGCTTAATTAAAGGCACAGCTTGCTCTTCTCCAATCACCAAGCGACTTTCTATAAAATCAAAATCACCTGTGCTTGAGTGTTTCAGCTCTCCTATCTTTTTAGGAACCATCGGGAGAGAGTCTGTAGGGCAAAGCTCTGAACATGCGTAGCAGGAGTGACATAACTCTGGAAAAACCATTATGGAATCCATAATCTGAATTACGGCATGGTAGTTACACACTTCTTGACAATTACCACAAAGTGTGCATGCGCTATCATTCCATTCTGGAATCATTTTAAATTTATCTTCAGAATGCAATAAGTCTGTTTTTAGAAATAGCCCTGAGTTTGGCTCTTCCACATCCAAGTCAGCAAGTACAACTTTTTCCGTTTGTGCTATTAGTGAAGCCAGATTGGTTGATAATGTTGTTTTACCAGTCCCTCCTTTTCCACTTGCAATTGCTATTTTCATGTATTATATTTATTTATAATTAAACGATAACTTTAAGTACTCAAGGCACTCCAAGTACTTTAAATACTCAAGGCACTCTAAGTACTCTAAGTACTACCCACCCAATAACTCTTCACGAATCATAGTATGTCCACAATCAGGGCATTTTAGATCTGTGCATTTTACGCCTTGCTGATGAGAAACCTTTGTTCCACATTTATTGCAAACACAAAATCCACCAACACCAAAACTACCTCCTTTATTTCTGCCTCTTCCTCCGCCTTGTCCATTGCCTTTGCCTTGTCCACGACCTTGTCCTTTTCCGCTCATAATACTTTTGTTTAATAAATTAAGACCGCAAAGATAATGAACATAAGTTCATAAAACAAATATTTTCTTAGTTTTTTTTATTGTAAATTTGCCTCAGCTAATTTCTATTAGTGTATAATGGTAATATATTAGTTAGAAGGTGAATATAAATTTAAAATAGTATAGTATGAAAACAATATTTGATTTAGCACAATTGATTACAAAAATTGAGCATCCTTTTATTAAAAGTTCATTAACCGATTTAGGAATTGTTACAGATATAGACCTTGAAAACGATGAAGTTTCTTTAGAGTTTGTATGGCCTTTTCCTAATATTCCTATTAGAGACGAATTGGTTAATTCGGTAGAGAAAGTGGTTAATGATTTAGGCTTTAACTTGACTTATACAGAAAGAATAATGACTAAGCAAGAGAAAAACGAGTTTTTAGTTCTTGAGAAAGCTGGCTGGAAAGGGAAGCCTAAGGCGTAGGGAGTTGATTTAGTTTTAATAATACGTATTTTTGCATTTACTTAATATTAATATTATGATAGAAACAGGCAAAATGGATGATGGTAAATTTCGACTTTCGTGTAGTCTTTACGAATTAGTTGAAATATGGTCGATGCGCAATAGTGAGGTAGAGTTAGTATATATTGATGAGAACGGTAAACAGCAGGAGCGCAATGGAATTATTACCAATGTATACTCTCGTGATGGGTTGGAGCAATTAGTATTGGATAATGAATTAATAATTCCTACCAAAAATCTAATTACAGTTAATGATGTTCAGTTTCGGGATTATATGAAGTAATCATTATTCATAGTGTCAGCAAGGAACTCTGCAAAAATAGTCACCAAAAGGATTAAAAGAATGAAGAAAATTGAAGTGTTGGTAGTCCTATTGCTTTTAATGCTTAGCTTAGGTACTAAGGTATTAGCACAAGAAGACAGTTTAAGTATTAATGATTTAAAAGAATCACCTACTATTTATAAGCGAAATAATATTTATGGTACAATTAGTTATGGCCTAGCAATGGGGACTATGAGTCTTAATTACGAACAGGGCAAATCTAAAGGTTTGCCCTGTCACTTCAATTAGATGTTGGAATCAGTAAACTAGTTTTTATAATACTGTTTTTTGGTGTTGTAATAACGGGAGTCGCATTTAGCAACTCCCTGTTACAATACTATTTTACTTCAATAGCTACTGGAAACTTCCAAGTACCATCACATTCTTCATGTAATTTGTGTGTAAATCACCTCTTAATTGATCTACAGTAATTTGAAGTATATGCTTAAGTTGTTTAGTTTCTTGAGCAAATACCATTTTATTATTTTACGACTTCAAAGTCACTTGGAACCCATGATTTATCAAACCAAGCTTCGGTTGGCCCATATAATCTTAACAATACATTATATCCTTTGCCTGGCATAGTTTGCACCCAATTTCCTTTTTGTCCTTTTGGAGCTTCAGGTCCAAAATAAACATCATAAGAACCATCTTTATTAACTTTTAGTTTAGGGCTCTTGCTATCAACGCCTCCTGTTTTTTGATCTGTTTCTAGAATAGAACGAGTTTGTGAATCGTAAACCATAAACGACCAGAAGTTAGCAGCAGGAACAGGTGCAGGCAAAG
>JAOZKO010000258.1 GCA_029935325.1 Bacteroidales bacterium | reverse complement strand
TTAGTTCAATAATATCTTTTTATTTATTATAATTAGTTTTTTTAACAAGCTAAAATTATAAATAACACAAGAGGAGAAAATAGGACTAAATAACATATAAATATTTGAAATATGAATATAGAGAAAACGAAAGCGCAAATGAAGAAGGGAGTCTTGGAAATGGTAATTCTCAGCATTATTTCCAAGGAAGAGGCATATGCGTCTGATATAATACGCAAATTAAAGGATGCTAAATTATTGGTAGTTGAAGGAACCCTATATCCCCTACTCACTCGACTTAAGAATGAAGGTTTATTAGATTATCGTTGGGAAGAGTCAAAATCAGGTCCTCCAAGAAAATATTATAATATTTCGGAAATAGGATTAAAAACAGTGGAGCAACTCACTGGTGGTTGGGAAGAATTAGTAAAGTCAATAAATACAATCTTGAATAAAAATAATAAATAATATAATCATGAAAAAGAATTTACGAGTAAATATAAGCGGATTAATTTTCAATATCGATGATGATGCGTATTCGGCTCTACAGAAATATCTAGACCGATTACGTTCACATTTTGGCCCTGGAGAAAGTACTAATGAAATTATCTCTGATATTGAATCTGGTATTGCAGAAATGTTTCAGGAGAAAAATGGCGATAGCGAAAATATCATTGACTTAAATATGGTTACAGAGGTAATTAAAGCCATGGGCGAACCAAGCGAAATTGATGGCGAGGAAGAAAATGAAAAGGCTGATAGCCCAAAAGAGAAAAAAACCTATGAATATACTAAAGAGCGAGTTAAGCGTCGCTTATATCGTGATGGTGATAATAAAATCATAGGAGGTGTATCTTCAGGATTGGCTACTTATTTCAATATTGACCCTATTTGGGTAAGATTAGGATTTGTAGCACTTACATTCTCCGGAATGAGTATTTTAGTTTATATTATCCTATGGATAGCTATTCCAGAAGCAGTTACTACTGCTCAGAAACTTGAAATGAAAGGCGAAGCCATTAATCTTGAGAATATTGAGAAATCAATTCGAGATGAGTTTGATGACCTTAGCAACCGTTTTAAAGATATAAAGGATAAACATTTCACAAAAAAAAAAGACGATCTAACAATCTTTGAGAAATTAGCTCATCTGATTGTTAGAATTGTTGTGGGGTTCTTTAAATTTATTGCTTCAATTATAGGAATTGCATTCGCTTTTATAGCTTTAATGCTAATAATAGCACTAATTCCTAGCTTCTTTTCTAATGGGATGCTTTGGTTAAACCAATTACCGGGAGTTCATTTTATTTCCCTTCCCGGAACTCTAGATATGCTTACAAATAGTTCATCAGATATAAACCTATTATTAACTGCTTTAGGAATGGTTGTTTTTGTACCTCTTATTGCTTTAGTTTATCAGGGAGTAAAACTAATCTTTGGTATTAGAACTAAGAATAGTGCCATTGGTATTTCTTTATTTACAATATGGATAGTAGGCTTAGTACTACTAGTTTATAGTTCTACTCAATTAGGAAGTTCATTTAATAAGAAAGCAGAAATTAGTCATGACCTAATTCTTGAAAAATTTGAAGGAGACACCTTATATATCAATTTTGTAAATAATGACTCCTTATATAGTAGCCTACCAGTTATAAATTCCTATAACGGACAGTTCTTGCTTTGCAATGATGAGAATTACTATTTTCAAAATCCAAAGATCAGAACCAAGACTGTAGATGCAGATGAGAGTTTTTCTATTGAAGTAGAAACTATGTCGCGTGGCAGAACACATATTAAGGCTAAACAAAATGCCAAACAGATAAACTATAGTTATAATATTAAGGATAGTATTGTTGAACTTTCATCATACTATTACTGGCCAAACAGCAATCAATATCGAGCTCAGAAAGTAGAAATCACCATTAATATACCAGAAGGCAAAGAGGTGAAGTTCAGCCCCGAAAAAACTTATAATGAATATTATTGGAATGACAAAGCCACAGACTCAAATATGATAAAATGCTTTGAAAACAATAATAAGCATAACTTTATTTATGTTGATGATTATAACGATAACCTAATAATTCAGAGTAAATATAGGAGATTTGAAGTTATTGATGGGGACTTAGATTGGGATGACAATCGCTATAATAAAGATATTGAAATAGAAGCAGATGACTCAAATGACTCAGGCAACAATGAGGACAATACAGACGAAGACATTTTGGAGGAAATAGAGGAAGATAATGATAATGATTCTGCTGATGTTCTAATTGTTAGAGGAGTAAAGATGTTGTCTTATGAATTGTTTATATAGGTTCATAACAACTGAATCAGCGTATTATAATAACAGGAATCTCTTTGAGGGCTTCCTGTTTTATTTTTAAAACCGCCATTCTTTACAAAATAATCAAAATCGTCCACATCGGTTGTATCTATTGAGTAACTTACTGCTATATTGCTACTTTCTTCATTTTTAAAATACAGAGATAGTTCAATAAAAACACTTAAGAAGGTAAACTTTGCCCACTAAGTCGGCGATACAAATTCAAAGCATAACCATCAGTCATTCTAGCAATAAAATCAACTATTCGCATAATTTTACAATAGTTGGAATCGCTATCCGAAGCCCGAAACTGACTTGGCAAAATCGTTAATAGTTTCTTGCTAATCATATGCTTAGGCTCCAAATGAATTTGCATAAACTGCTCTAGCAAACCAGAGATAACTTGATATCCTGCCAACTCTATTTCCACTACTGGCTTTCGATTATAAAGGAAAATATTTGATTTCTTGATCGGCCCTTCCAGTATGTCAACCGACTTAATTAAATCAGTAAGTTCAGTATCAAAATCACCATTCATTATTTCCTTATAATTCTCTTGAAAAACAGTTTTCACTTCATAAACAAGAACATTAATTGCTTTAGCCCGAAGATAACCAACCTTCTCCCCTGCATCATTCATTGCTTTATATTTCTGAAGTGCAATTTCGGCATCAAAGGAGCGCATCAACAAAGGTGTCAGCAATTCTTCCATCTCTAATAAACTAAGATATCCTAGCTTATATCCATCTTCTAGGTCAATAATTCTGTAGCAAATATTATCAGCTGCTTCCACAAGAAAAGCTAAAGGATGCCTTGCCCATACTTTTTCACCTTTCGACAATTGCTTCAAATCTGTAGATTTTGCTACATCAGTAAAAGCTTCAGCTTCACTATTAAAGAATGAGAATTTCTTGGCAGAGGTGCGTTTTTTATTTGGGTCAATTAATTGCTGCTTGTCCACCACCGATGGTCTAGGGTATTTAGCAAATGTAGCTAAAGTAGCAAATGTCAATCTCATTCCGCTATTAATTTCAGCAGGATGATGATTACATAGCAATCTGAAACCATGTGCATTACCCTCATAGTTTGTGAAATCCTTCCACTGAGAATCATTAAGATCAAACTGATCTTTTATAAAGCTATTTTTCAGGAAGAAATCACCAATGGCATCTTCACCAGAATGTCCAAAGGGAGGATTACCAAGGTCATGTGCTAAAGCTGCCGCTGCCACTATATCGCCAAACATATTCATACTATGTTGCTTTTTGAGTTCTGGCTCTTGGTTTAGAATAAATTCTCCTGCCAAATTCCCCAAGGAGCGACCCACCATTGCTACTTCTAGGCTATGAGTAAGTCTGTTGTGTACAAAATCGCTTTCTGGCACAGGAAAAACCTGAGTTTTATCTTGCATTCTGCGAAATGCCGAAGAGAATATAATACGATCGAAATCGCGTTGAAAGGCCGAACGATGAGTAAAAGAATCGTAATCCTTTCGTGCATCTCCCAATCGTTGACTATTTAATAGTTTGTTCCAATTCATTTACAATCTAATTTTAGGGTGGCAAAGGTATGGAAAAATAGGGTTGTACTGTTTTTGATCATAATTATCATTTATTAGGAATATACCCTAAACAGTGTCAGGGTAAACTCATACTTATTAAAAAGCCACGAATGCACAAATATAATTTTATAAACACAAAATTATGACTCACGAATAAGAAAACCCTTTGGGTTTTCATAAATTCGTGTTATTCTTTTCAATATTCCATTACTAAAGAGAACAAATTCGTGCATTCGTGGCAAAATATTCACACAAATATAAAGTGTTTGCCCTGTAAACAGGGTATGTCTTTTGTTTTTGATATAAGATATTTTCGCAAACTAAAATTACAAAAGTATTTCATTATTATAATGGCACTTCAAACACATAATATAGCTGAAATCCTATTTAGCATTTAATAGTCAATTAATATTTTTACTTTCTATACATAATACTTAGTTAATGTTTTATATAAATCACACAGTCAGGCGATTACAGCTTTATGCAATAATG
>JAOZKO010000257.1 GCA_029935325.1 Bacteroidales bacterium | reverse complement strand
AGCCTCGAACTTGACGATTTCTGACTAAGCACTGTAAAATAGCGAGTTTTCTTGCAGACATTAAATAGCTCCCATTTCAATAAGTTTAACAATCTGTTCAATTTGATAATCTTCGCCTGTTGGGTCGTATTTAACTTTTAAATTATAGCCAAACAATCTACCAACACCTTGCCATAGCACTGCATTAACTGATCCTCTTAGCTCTTTTAATAAATGATAAGATGAGTGGTTGGTTTCTCGGTCAATAAGCTTTACTAGTATTTTTCCTTGGGAAAAAGTTAGCTTACGAAGTTTGCCTTCATATTCTGCACGAATTTCTTTTTCAGCCTCTTTCATTAGTTTTTTACGTGCTCGCTTTGTTGGTGCAGCACGCAAAAGGCTATCATATTCTTGCAATTTCTTACCCGCTAACTTAGCATAGGGATATACTTTTTTTACATACTTTAATAATCGGGTATAGCGTATCTCCTGTTTTTTAGTATCAAACTTTTTTGGGGTAACTACATAATAAGTTGGTAGAGTTATATTGGAAACGGTATCGCTATCAAGTACTATTCCTTGATTAACATATCCCTGTTGCGCACTTAGGCTACTAAGGCAAAATGTTATAATAATCCACAATATAAAACTTGTTTTCTGCATAATAAAAGAACATCATTAGACTTTATAATGATTGAAGTCGGATATAGGCCGGATTTAAGATTTTTTTGTTTACCAAGGCATTTTTCTTTTGCATAGCCATAGCTATGGACAATAAAAATAACGCAGATAAACGGAAAAAGATAAATACTGCTATACGATTTTAATTGTTATAGAGTCTATTCTTCCAATATTAATGCCAAAAAAATCTATGATGCTTGCAATTTGGCTAAATTGGTTTTCTCAAGTTGCGATTGAGCATATTTTCTATCAACCTTCAAATTCTTTATTTTCTTATTTGATGGCAATTCAAACATAGCTTCAGTAAGTACCGCTTCCACAATTGTACGCAATCCTCTAGCGCCAAGTTTAAACTCTACTGCTTTCTCAACAATATAGTCATATCCACTATCCTCAAAGGTAATTTCTATACCATCCATTTCAAACAATTTATGAAACTGTTTTGAAAGTGAGTTTTTTGGCTCTTGCAAAATTCTCTTTAGGCTTTCCTTAGTTAGTGGATGCAAAAAGCTTAGCATTGGCAAGCGACCCACAATCTCTGGAATAAGTCCATAGCTCCTAACATCCTGAGGCGAAACATACTGCAATAGATTTTTCTTATCTATCTTTTCTGTTCCTTTTTTGTTATAACCTATAATATTTGTATTTATTCTATTGGCAATTTTGCGGTCAATACCATCAAAAGCTCCTCCACAAATAAATAATACATTTTGGGTATTCACCTGTATCATCTTTTGGTCGGGATGCTTACGACCACCTTGTGGCGGTACATTTACTACTGAGCCTTCCAATAATTTCAGTAATGCTTGCTGTACTCCTTCGCCAGACACATCTCGTGTTATAGATGGATTATCGCTTTTTCTAGCTATTTTATCAATTTCATCAATAAAAACAATTCCTTTTTCGGCAGCATCAACATTATAATCAGCAGCTTGTAATAGGCGAACCAAAACATTTTCAACATCTTCGCCAACATAACCTGCTTCGGTAAGCACGGTAGCGTCTGCTATACAAAATGGAACATCAAGCATCCGAGCAATGGTTCTTGCAATCAGAGTTTTTCCTGTTCCTGTTTCACCAACCAACAAAATATTCGACTTTTCAATCTCTATTTCATCTTCCTTTTTCCTATGAACTAAGTTGTAGTTTATTCGCTTATAGTGATTGTAAACAGCAACAGATATCACTTGCTTAGCTTCATCCTGACCAATTACATATTCGTCCAATGAAGCTTTTAATTCTTTTGGCTTCTTAAGCTCAATTTCTTGTTTTTGTGCTTTTCCCTTATTTACAGCTTCATCTGCAACAATATCATTTGCTTGATCAACACATTGATCGCAAATTTGCCCTTCAATTCCGCTTATAAGTATCTGTACCTCACTCCTTTTTCTTCCACAAAAGGAGCATTGATCTTCTGTCTTCTTTGCCATTTGTAATCTACTTACGTACTAATATTTCGTCAATCATTCCATAGTCCTTAGCCTCTTGTGCGGTCATCCAAAAATCACGATCACCATCTTTCCAAATCTGCTTATAGGTTTTACTAGAATGCTTAGCAATTATTTCATAAAGCTCTTTTTTAAGCTTTTGTATTTCAATATGTGTAATTTCAATATCCGATGCTTGACCTGATACACCACCCATTGGCTGATGAATTAGCACTCTGGAATGAGGTAATGCTGTTCGTTTTCCCTTCTCACCTGAGCAAAGCAATACTGCACCCATTGATGCAGCCATTCCTGTACAAATAGTTGCTACATCTGGCGAAATATACTGCATGGTATCATAAATTCCTAGACCAGCATATACTGACCCTCCCGGAGTATTCAAATATATTTGAATGTCTTTTGTGGCATCTACAGACTCTAAAAATAGCAATTGCGCTTGTATTATATTCGCTACATAATCGTCAATGGGAACTCCCAAAAATATTATCCTATCCATCATCAGGCGTGAAAATACGTCCATAGTGGCAATATTTAATTGGCGCTCTTCAATAATAGTTGGTGAAATATAATTATTGGCAATTGATGTATATTGGTCTAATCTAGCACTACTAATTCCTTGATGTTTAGTAGCATACTTTCTGAATTCATTATAATCCATATGTAAATATTTTAAGTTTTGTTCATAAAAAAAGCAACAGAAGCAAAGGTAATATTTTTACGCTCACTTTTGTTGCTTTTTAAAAATTGTTAATTCCTAAGGGAAAAGCTTATTTTACTTGCTTATTTACCATTTCCACAAAGTCGTCATATTTCATATTAACCTCTCCAGGACTTACTTTATCCATAAAGAATTTAGTTAACTTTTGTTCCATTATTTGATCTGAAACTTTCTTCACTTCCTCTTTGTTTTGCATAACTGAATCTGTTACTTGATCCAAAATCTCCTGATTTGAACCCATTTCTCCGCCACCAAAAGCTTGCAATCCTAAGATTCCTTGAATAAAATCACGCAATTCTTGTTCCTTAACAATAAGGTCGTTATTTACAACCAAATACTCTTCAATTAATTGCCAACGCAAACTATCGCGGTATGAATCGTATTGTTGCTCTAGCTCTTCTACTGATATTTTTTTATCGTCCTCTTCTCTTTTATTAGATTCGATAATCCAATTCTTCAAAAATTCATCAGGAAGATTCAAGTCTGTTTTCTTAAGCAAAGCAGCGATTACATCATTGAAAAACTTTTTCTCAGACTCAGCCTTAAAAGTTTTTTCAATATCAGCAGCTACTTTTTCTCTAAGTTCTTCCTCAGTTTTTATAATAGCACCTTCATATACTTGAGCAAAGAATTCCTCATTCATTTCAGCCAATTCAATATGGCTAACCTCAGCAATAGTAAAGATAAAATCGGAGCTAATATCTTTAGCCTTCTCCATGCCTATTCCTAGCATGCTTCCAACTTCAGCATCATTTTTAAAGGCTTTTTTAGGATTGAATTTTACTTCTGCTCCTACTTTTTTGCCAATAAATTTGCTCTTAATTGTTTTAAGCTTTATAAAGTCAACTGACAAAGAAGTTTTCGCATTTTCAATACCACCTTCTAAAGCTTTTCCATCTTCGTCAAGTTCTTTGATGCTACCCATTACAACATCACCTTCAGAAACTACTTCAGGATTAGTTTGCTTTCCTAATTTGGTACGAATATCTGTCAAGTACTTCTCAACATCATCATCGTCAGACATAATATTATATACATCGATACCTAATGATTTGTCAATTTCAAAATCAATTTCTGGCTTAAGACCTATATTATAATAGAAGTCGTAATCCTTTTCGTTTTTAAAATCTATAGGCTTTTGATTTTCATTATCAGGCATTGGCTGACCAAGAATAGAAAGTTTTTGCTCAGCAAGATACTTATCTAGTTCATCACCAATCATCTTACTAACCACGTCAGCAGTAACAGATTCACCATACATTTTTTTAATCATTCCCATAGGAATTTTACCTGGTCTGAAGCCAGGAATATTTGCTTGTTTGCGATATTGGCTAAGAGATTTATTAACCTCTTCTAAATAGTCGCTTTCAACAACTTGCAAACTTAGTTGCAAAGTTAAGTCACCAGTAGATTTTTGAGTGATATTCATTATAACAAAGCTTTGTAATAAAACATTTATAAAAAAAGAAAGCACCCTAAGGTGCAATCAAGTGCGGATGAAGGGACTCGAACCCCCACGCCTCTCGGCACTAGATCCTAAGTC
>JAOZKO010000256.1 GCA_029935325.1 Bacteroidales bacterium | reverse complement strand
CAATTGGATTATAAATCCAATCTATAAACAATTGATTTTCAAGCCTTACAATTCATTGTTTGAAAATTTATAGAAAAAAATTAGGAATTGGGCATTTCATTCCTTATTTTTGTTGATTATTTTTGTATAGTGCCATAATAGAGGAAAAACATAAATTCATATATGAGACAGTTAAAAATAACTAAGTCAATAACCAACCGACAAACGGCGTCATTGGACAAATACCTTCAGGATATAGGTCGTGAAGATTTGATTACCGCTGATGAAGAAGTTCGCTTGGCACAATTGATTAAAAGAGGAGATCAGCGCGCTCTTGATAAGCTAACAAAAGCTAATTTACGCTTTGTGGTATCAGTAGCAAAGCAGTATCAAAATCAAGGCTTAAGTTTACCCGATTTGATTAATGAAGGTAATCTAGGTCTTATTAAAGCAGCAAAAAGATTCGATGAAACACGTGGTTTCAAATTCATTTCATATGCTGTTTGGTGGATTCGCCAATCAATATTGCAAGCATTAGCTGAGCAATCACGTATTGTTAGATTACCATTAAACCAGGTCGGTTCTTTAAACAGAATTGGCAAAGCATCAGCAAAACTAGAGCAAAGCCTAGGGCGTCCACCAACTGCTAACGAGTTAGCAGAACATCTTGAACTACCAGTTTATAAGGTGAAAGCATCCTTAAAAATGCACTCAAGACATGTTTCTGTTGATGCTCCATTAATGGAAGGTGAAACATCGAGCATGCTTGATGTAATGATTAATATGGATGAGCCTGACACTGATCAATATTTAATGCACGAATCTCTTGGACAAGAAATAGCACGTTCCTTAAGTACTTTAAGCGAAAAAGAAAGAGATGTTATTAACCTATACTACGGTATAGGACAAGGACATAGCTGGACATTAGATGAAATTGGAATTAAATTTAATCTAACTCGTGAAAGAGTTCGACAGATTAAAGAAAAAGCTATCCGCAGACTTAAGCACAACTCTAGAAGCAAATTACTAAAAGTATATTTAGGTCAATAAGATTTAATTAGAATTATTATACAAAAAGAGGAATCAATTATTGGTTCCTCTTTTTTTGTTATTACTATTTCCAAAACAATAAACACAAATCCCAAAAAAGGCTAAATACTACTTAAAACTCAATCAAAATTATTCCTATCTTGCACCCTTGTTTAAAACTCATTCAACACTCTGAATATCAATAGATATGAACAAAACAAATTACATTTTTGTAACGGGAGGAGTTACTTCCTCGCTAGGAAAAGGTATTATCTCTGCCTCATTAGCCAAATTATTACAAGCAAGGGGCTATAAAGTTAGTATTCAAAAGCTGGATCCATATATTAATGTTGACCCAGGAACACTTAATCCATACGAACATGGCGAATGCTATGTGACTGTAGATGGTGCTGAAACTGATTTGGATTTAGGTCATTACGAACGATTTACAAATCAACCAACTAGCCAAGCTAATAATGTTACCACTGGAAGAATTTATTCTGAAGTAATCAATAAAGAACGTAGAGGTGACTATTTGGGAGAAACTGTTCAAATTATTCCTCATATTACCGATGAAATAAAAAACAGAATCAAGCATCTTGCTAAAGAAAATGAATTGGATTTTGTGATTACTGAAATTGGAGGTACAGTTGGAGATATTGAATCGCTACCTTATGTGGAGGCTGTTCGTCAACTAAAGTGGGAAATGGGAAACCAAGCAATGGTAGTACACCTTACTTTGATTCCGTATTTGGCTGCTGCTGGCGAATTGAAAACAAAGCCAACACAGCATAGTGTAAAGCAACTTTTGCAATTAGGAGTTCAGCCCGATATTCTAGTTTGTAGAACAGAGCACCATCTAAATATGGGTATCCGAAATAAAATAGCTTTATTCTGTAATGTTGAAACCACATCCGTAATTGAAAGTATTGATACTGACACTATTTACAAAGTACCTATTTTAATGCAAGAAGAAGGTCTAGACACTGAAGTATTGCGCAAGCTAAATATCAAAGATAATAGAAAAACAGTGCTCACCAAATGGGATAAATTCCTAAACAGATTGAAGAACCCAACCCATGAAGTTACTATTGGTTTAGTTGGAAAATATGTTGAGTTAAAGGATTCTTATAAATCTATTTTAGAATCATTTATTCATGCTGGTGCTGAGAACCTTTGCAAGGTAAATGTCAAAATGATATCATCAGAAAATATTGATGATGAAAACGTTGAATATATGTTGAAGAACCTTGATGGAGTACTTGTTGCTCCTGGCTTTGGCAATAGGGGAATTGATGGTAAAATAATAGCAATAAGATACGTTAGAGAGAATAAAATTCCATTTTTAGGAATCTGCCTAGGAATGCAATGTGCTGTTATTGAGTTTGGAAGAAATGTATTAGGTTATGAAGATGCACATTCTTCGGAGATGAATTCACGGACTAATTTCCCTGTAATTGATTTGATGGAAGAGCAAAAGAATATCGATAATATGGGAGGAACCATGCGCCTTGGTGCATACAGCTGCCAAT
Source organism: Bacteroidales bacterium (assembly GCA_029935325.1). GTDB lineage: Bacteria > Bacteroidota > Bacteroidia > Bacteroidales > UBA1556 > UBA6267. The sequence goes on along the minus strand of JAOZKO010000256.1, from coordinate 1,834 downwards.
TAATTGAAGGTAGCAAGACTTTTGACGCTTACCAAAAGCAAGATATTGAAGAGCGCCACCGTCACCGATATGAATTTAATAATGAATATAAAGAAAAATATACTGCTGCAGGAATGTCGATAGCAGGAATAAATCCAAAGCGCGACCTTGTAGAAATTATTGAGATTCCGGATCACCCTTGGTTTGTTGGAGTTCAATTTCACCCTGAATATAGCAGTACTGTAGCAAATCCACATCCTCTTTTCGTCGATTTTATTAAAGCGGCAAAAGACAAAAACTAGATTTAGAATTATTAGAATGAAGGAAAACAATAAATATATATTACAATCTATAGCCACAGGAAATACTTTTGAAGACAAAGGTTGGTCACTTGACCCTGAAGGTGAAGAAGCTGCAAGCTTAATACGTGCAGTTTATAGCAAAAAACAAATAGAAGTTAGAGATATCTCTGAGGGCCTTTACCGATTTGACGATTGGTTGCCAATTAACCGCAAATTAAAAGGATCTTATGCTCCTATTACGTATAAAAGTGAAGGATTAGCTCAGCATCTTGGCTTAAGTAATTTATATATTACTTTTAGTGGATATTGGCCAGAGAAAGGTATAGAAATGAGCACTTGCTCTTTTAAAGAAACCGAATCTTATTCTGTGGGAGCTCGCTTGCCCCTTGACGAGAAAAGAATACTTGTTGTAGCATCCGCAGGAAATACTGCCAGAGCTTTTGCCAAAGTATGCTCCGATAATAATATTCCATTACTACTTTGCGTACCTGAAGATAATTTGAATGCACTTTGGTTTGACGAGCCAATTAAGGACAATGTAAAACTTGTTGTTTCTGAGTCTGGTGGAGATTATTTCGATGCCATACACCTTAGTAATATAGCTTGCGAAATGGCAGAGTTTATGCCAGAAGGAGGAGCAAAAAATGTAGCACGACGCGACGGAATGGGAACCACTACCCTATCAGCAGTAACACATATTGGCAAAATCCCAGATTATTATTTTCAAGCCGTAGGCAGTGGAACAGGAGCAATTGCTGCTTGGGAGGCTAATTTAAGATTGATAGAGGATGGTAGATTTGGTAAAAATAAGATGAAACTTATGGTTTCGCAAAACAAACCATTTCACCCAATATATGATGCGTGGTATGCCAATTCTAGGGCAATACTTCCTATGGATGACAATAAAGCCCGCAAAGATGTGGAAGAGATTATTGCCAAAGTTTTATCAAACCGCAAACCACCATACCCAATAATAGGAGGATTATTTGATGCGATGAAAGATGCTGGTGGAGAAGTGCTATTAGCTGACAATACAGAGCTTACTGATGCTGGAGAGATATTTGAAATTACTGAAGGAATTGATATCCACCCTGCATCTGCAGTTGCTGTTGCAACTCTAATGAATGCTGTGAATAAAAAGCAAGTGAAAGAAGATTCTCTTATTATGCTAAATATTACTGGCGGTGGAGAAGAACGGTTTAAAAGAGAAAACGAATTATTCTACCTAAAACCAAAGAAATCATTTCCTGTAAATCCTGATAAAGAACTTGTGTTTTCAGAATTGAAAGATTTATTTGCTTTTTAGAACATATGAGTAATCGGTTACCAGTGATCAGTGTTCAATAATCGGAGTTCAGAGAACAATCAACACACCAACACATTCACCCTCCGAAGCTTTAACGAAGGAGGTGAACAACAAACAAACTCCCCTTTCCAAAGCTTTTCCCTGCCCTAAAGGGTAACTCTGAAAAGGGAAGTTTTCTCAACCTAAAACTCAACCTTAACCTATATCCCTGAAAAACACATCAACACTGGAAATAGTAATCAGTGTT
>JAOZKO010000044.1 GCA_029935325.1 Bacteroidales bacterium | reverse complement strand
GGACTGATGTCGATGTCGTTATTACCATGCCAAGTGTTATGCCTAAAGTTGGTGCATTAGGAAGAATATTAGGACCTAGAGGTCTTATGCCTAATCCTAAAACCGGTACAGTTACTATGGATATTGCAGGAGCAGTAAACGAAGTAAAAGCTGGTAAAATCGACTTTAAGGTTGACAAGCATGGTATCATACACGCCGCCGTTGGGAAAGTTTCTTTCTCTACAGAGCAATTAGTGGATAACGCTAATGAAATATTAAATTCTGTAGTGAAGATGAGACCATCCTCTGCGAAAGGTACTTATATGAAAAGTGTTTTTGTATCTAGTACTATGAGTATGGGTGTTCGAATTGATACAAAATCAATGGTATAATCATTCAATTAATTAACCTTTTAACATATCCATCATATGAAAAAAGAAGAAAAAGGACAATTGATAGAAACTCTGGCTCAACAGCTAAAAGAAAGTGATATCTTCTATTTGACAGATATCAGTGGACTTGATGCTGAGCAAACCAGTAACTTACGCCGCCTGTGTTTTAATAGGGGTGTTAAGCTGTCAGTTGTTAAAAACACATTGCTGAAAAAAGCAATGGAACAAGTTGAAAAGGACTTCGATGAATTATATGATGTCTTAAAAGGTAATACAGCATTGATGCTGACCGATACTGGTAACCTTCCTGCAAAACTTATTCAGGAATATACCAAGAAGTATAAAACAAATCGTCCTGAGCTTAAAGGAGCTTATGTGGAAGAGATGTGCTATACTGGTGCTGATAATTTGGTGTTTCTATCCAATATCAAATCCAAAAACGAGCTTATCGGCGACATCATTGGACTATTACAATCACCAGCTAAAAACGTTGTTTCTGCACTTCAATCTGGAGGATCAACTATCGCTGGAATCGTTAAGACATTGTCAGAACGTTCAGAGTAAATTTTTATTATTATAAATTATTATTGTAAAACCGTTCTATTGTTTAGAACACTTAAATAAATTAAAATGGCAGATTTAAAAGCTTTTGCAGAACAGTTAGTTAACTTAACAGTTAAAGAAGTTAACGAATTAGCTGATATATTAAAAGACGAATATGGCATTGAGCCTGCAGCAGCAGCTGTAGCAGTAGCCGGACCAGCAGCAGGTGGCGAAGAAGAAGCAGAGGAGCAAACAGAATTCGATGTAATTCTTCTAGCAGCAGGTTCTTCTAAATTAGCAGTAGTTAAATTAGTAAAAGAACTTACCAGCCTTGGTCTTAAAGAAGCAAAAGGATTGGTTGATTCAGCACCAGCTCCACTTAAGGAAGGAATTTCTAAAGACGAAGCTGAAGCTCTTAAGACTCAACTTGAAGAGGCTGGAGCTGAAGTGGAGATTAAGTAAGAAGATTATTTTTTCAATATGGTTAGACCTTATCCCGGTATCCCCGGGATTAAGGTCTTTACCTGTATAAATACCTATGGTATTTTTCTGTTTTTTTCACTTACTAAAAACTGCGTACCTTGACTTCAATTAATCAAAACCAAAGAATAAACTTTGCATCATCTCTGCAACATATAGACTATCCTGATTTTCTTGATATTCAACTGAAATCCTTTAAAGAATTTTTTCAGTTAGAAACTACTCCTGAAAGTCGTGGAAATGAAGGCCTATACAGAGTGTTTACCGAAAATTTTCCGATAACTGATGCTCGAAATAATTTTGTTTTAGAGTTCCTAGACTATTTTATAGACCCTCCAAGATACTCAATTAAAGAGTGTTTAGAGAGAGGTTTGTCTTATAGTGTACCTCTTAAAGCTAAATTGAAACTTTATTGTACCGATCCTGAACATGAGGATTTTGAAACACAAATACAGGATGTATATTTGGGAATGATTCCTTATATGACGCCTAAAGGTACTTTTGTAATTAATGGTGCTGAACGTGTAATTGTATCTCAATTGCATCGTAGCCCTGGTGTATTCTTTGGCACGTCTCGACATGCCAACGGAACACAATTATATAGTGCCCGTGTTATTCCTTTCAAAGGATCATGGATCGAATTTGCTACAGACATTAATAATGTGATGTACGCTTATATCGATCGTAAAAAGAAATTACCTGTTACAACCTTGCTTCGTGCTATTGGTTTCCATAGTGATAAAGATATCCTTGGAATATTTGATTTAGCTGACGAAATAAAAGTAAGTAAAGCAGGACTTAAGCGTGTGCTTGGTCGTAGATTAGCGGCTAAAGTATTGCGTACTTGGGTTGAAGATTTTGTTGATGAAGATACTGGTGAAGTTGTTTCTATTGAAAGAACAGAAGTAATTGTAGAGCGTGAAACCGTTCTTGAATCTCAGCATATACAAGAAATTGTAGATTCTGGTTCACGAACTATTATCCTTCATAAAGAGGATTCAGCAGCTACAGATTACTCAATTATATTTAATACTCTACAGAAAGATACATCTAACTCTGAAAAAGAGGCTGTAGAATTTATTTATCGTCAGCTACGTAATGCTGAGCCACCTGATGAGGAAACAGCAAGGGGTATTATTAATAACCTTTTCTTCTCTGAAAAGCGTTATGACCTTGGAATGGTTGGTAGATATAAAATTAATAGAAAATTAAACCTTGATGTTTCTGAAGATATCCGCGTTTTAACTAATGGCGATATTATTGAAATCATCAAGCATTTGGTACGATTAATTAACTCCAAAACTGATGTTGATGATATTGACCACCTTAGTAATCGTCGTGTACGTACTGTTGGTGAACAATTGCAAAATCAATTTGGTGTTGGTTTAGCTCGTATGGCTCGTACTATTAGAGAGAGAATGAATGTTCGCGATAATGAGGTGTTTACACCAATTGAGCTTATTAATGCTAAAACATTATCATCAGTAATTAATTCATTCTTTGGAACTAATGCGCTATCTCAGTTTATGGATCAAACAAATCCACTATCAGAGATTACTCATAAGCGTAGAATCTCAGCCCTAGGTCCAGGTGGACTTTCTCGTGAAAGAGCAGGTTTTGAGGTTCGAGATGTTCACTTTACTCACTATGGTCGTTTATGTACTATTGAAACCCCTGAAGGACCAAACATTGGTTTGATTTCTTCACTTAGTGTATTCTCACAAGTGAATTCTTTAGGTTTCCTTGAAACTCCATATAAAATTGTTGAAGAAGGAGTGGTGAAATTGAATGATCCACCAATGTTCTTAACAGCTGATGATGAAGAAGAATATAAAATTACTCATAGTAAAGAGGAATATAATGTAGAAACAGGTGAATTAACTCATGATAAGATTAAGGTTCGTAAAATGGCCGATTATCCTATCGTAGCTAAAACGGATGTTCAATTGATGGATGTTGCATCTAATCAAATTGCTTCCATTGCTGCTTCTCTTATTCCTTTCCTAGAGCATGATGATGCTAACCGTGCCTTGATGGGCTCTAATATGATGCGTCAAGCAGTGCCTTTGATGAAACCTCAAGCTCCAATTGTTGGAACAGGTTTGGAAATGCAAACTGCTATTGATTCTCGTACAAATGTTATTGCTGAAGGTGATGGACATGTTGAATATGTAGATGCTAAGAAAATTATCATCCGCTACGATCGTACTGATGAGGAAAGATTAATTAGCTTTACTGAAGATTCAAAAGAATATACATTGGTTAAGTTTAAAAAGACCAACCAAAATACTTCTATTAATATCCGCCCAATGGTTCGTAAAGGACAAAAGGTTGCTAAAGGAGATGTTTTAACTGAGGGTTATGGAACCAGAAATGGTGAACTTGCTCTTGGTAGAAACCTTAAAGTAGCATTTATGCCTTGGAAAGGATATAATTTTGAGGATGCGATTGTAATCTCTGAGAAAGTTGTTCATGATGATGTATTTACTTCAATTCATATTGATGAGTACACTCTTGAAGTACGTGATACTAAACGTGGAGTTGAGGAACTAACTAATGATATTCCTAATGTTTCAACAGATGCAACAAAGGATTTGGACGAAAATGGTCTAATCCGTATTGGTGCTGAGGTGAAAGAAGGTGATATATTAATAGGAAAAATTACTCCAAAAGGTGAAACAGATCCAACTCCTGAAGAGAAATTGCTTCGGGCAATCTTTGGTGATAAAGCTGGTGATGTTAAGGATGCTTCATTGAAAGCTTCTCCTTCGCTACGAGGTGTTGTTCTTGAAAAGAAACTTTTTGCTCGTGCTATTAAAGATAGACGTTCAAAAGGTAAAGAGAAAGAGGAACTTGATGAGTTTAAACTAGAATTTGACGCTAGGACTGCTGAATTAAAAGGTAGATTAGTTGACAAAGTAATGGTATTAGTTACCGGTAAAACATCTCAAGGTGTATATAATAACTTTAAAGAAGTTATTATTCCTAAGAAGACTAAGTTTACCTTAAAGGCTTTAACCGCGGTTGAAGATTATATTAATATCAATCCTAATAAGTGGACTACTGATAAAACAAAGAATGCGTTAATCGGAAGACTTATTCAGAATTATACTGCAAGGTATAAGGAGATATTAGGAGATTATAACCGTAAGAAATTTGTTCTTACCGTTGGTGATGAACTACCTGCTGGAATTGTAAAACTTGCTAAGGTTTATATTGCTAAAAAGCGTAAGCTTAAAGTAGGAGATAAGATGGCTGGTCGTCATGGTAATAAAGGTATTGTAGCACGTGTTGTTCGTGAAGAAGATATGCCTTTCCTTGAGGATGGAACTACAGTAGATATTGTACTTAATCCACTTGGTGTACCTTCTCGTATGAACTTGGGACAGATATATGAAACTGTTTTAGGTTGGGCAGGTCAGAAGCTAGGATTAAAATTTGCTACTCCTATTTTCGATGGTGCTACACTAGATCAGATTAACGGTTATATGGATGATGCTAACTTACCTAAAAATGGTAAAGTTCGCTTACATGATGGTGGTACTGGTCGTAAGTTTGACCAATTCGCTACTGTGGGAATTATATATATGATTAAACTACATCACCTTATTGATGATAAGATGCATGCGCGTTCTATCGGTCCTTATTCACTGATTACTCAGCAGCCTCTTGGAGGTAAAGCACAGTTTGGTGGTCAGCGATTTGGAGAGATGGAAGTATGGGCTCTTGAAGCATTTGGTGCTTCAACCATATTGCAGGAAATTCTTACTATTAAGTCGGATGATGTTGTGGGTAGAGCTAAAGCCTACGAAGCTATTGTTAAGGGACAATCATTCCCTGAACCAGGTATTCCTGAATCATTCAATGTATTGGTACACGAATTAAGTGGTTTAGGGTTGAATATCACCTTTGATTAATAATGGTTTATAGTTTTAATTATTTTTTTGATAATACAATACAATTGATATATGGCTTTTAGAAAATATTCAACAGAAAAAACTAACTTCTCTTCAATAACCATTAGCTTAGCATCTCCAGAGATGATTCTTGAGCGTTCAAGTGGTGAAGTATTGAAGCCAGAAACGATTAATTATCGTACATATAAGCCTGAACGAGACGGTTTGTTTTGTGAACGTATATTTGGTCCAGTGAAAGATTACGAATGTCACTGTGGAAAATATAAACGTATCCGATACAAAGGTATCGTTTGTGACCGATGTGGCGTTGAAGTTACTGAAAAGAAAGTGCGTCGTGAGCGTACAGGACACATTAAATTAGTGGTTCCTGTGGCCCATATCTGGTTTTTCAGAACTTTACCAAATAAAATGGGAGCCCTTCTAGGACTTCAAACTAAGAAATTAGATACAATTATTTATTATGAAAAATATGTGGTGATTCAACCAGGTGTTAAAGAAGAAGATGGTGTTAAATATATGGACTTCCTTTCTGAGGATGAGTATTTTGATATTATTGACGCTTTGCCTCCTGATCATCAGTATTTAGATGATAGTGATCCAAATAAGTTTATCGCAAAAATGGGTGCTGATGCAGTTCATGATTTACTAATGGGACTTGATCTTGATGGCTTGTCTTACCAGCTTCGTGATAAAGCAAATAATGAAACTTCACAGCAGCGTAAAGCAGATGCTCTGAAGCGACTAAAAGTTGTTGAGGCATTTAGAGATGCAAATACTAGATTAGAGAATCGCCCAGAATGGATGATTGTTAAAGTAGTACCTGTAATTCCACCAGAATTACGTCCCCTAGTGCCATTGGATGGTGGTAGATTTGCTACTTCTGATTTGAACGATTTGTATCGTCGTGTAATTATTCGTAATAATCGTTTGAAACGATTAATGGAAATTAAAGCTCCAGACGTAATTCTACGTAATGAGAAACGAATGCTTCAGGAAGCGGTTGATAGCCTTTTTGATAATTCAAGAAAGTCTAGTGCTGTTAAATCCGATTCTAATAGAGCTCTAAAATCATTGAGTGATAGTTTGAAAGGTAAGCAAGGTCGTTTCCGCCAAAACCTTTTGGGTAAACGTGTGGATTATTCTGGTCGTTCTGTTATTGTTGTTGGACCTGAGTTGAAATTAAACGAATGTGGACTACCTAAAGGAATGGCTTCAGAATTATTTAAGCCATTTATTATTCGCAAATTAATGGAGCGTGGTATTGTGAAAACAGTAAAGTCTGCCAAGAAAATTGTGGATAGAAAAGACCCAGTTGTTTGGGATATTTTAGAGAATGTTTTAAAAGGACATCCTGTATTGCTTAACCGTGCGCCAACATTGCACAGATTAGGTATTCAGGCTTTCCAGCCAAAACTTATTGAAGGTAAAGCTATTCAGTTACACCCACTAGCATGTTCGGCTTTTAATGCGGATTTTGATGGTGATCAGATGGCTGTTCACGTACCTCTAAGTAATGCTGCAGTTCTTGAAGCTCAGATATTAATGCTTGCTTCTCATAACGTTCTGAATCCTGCTAATGGAGCACCAATTGCTGTACCTAGTCAGGATATGGTTTTAGGACTTTATTATATGACCAAAGAACGTAAATCATCTCCTGAACTTATAGTTAGGGGCGAGGGAATGAATTTTTATTCTCCACAAGAAGTTATCATAGCTTATAATGAGGATTCTGTTGACCTTCACGCATCAATTAAAGTTAAAATAACTGACCCTGATGGAACTGGTGATTTAACAGATATTCAAACAGTAAATACAACTGTTGGTCGTGTGCTTTTTAATCAAGTTGTACCAACTGAATATGGATACATTAATGAACTTTTAACAAAGAAGTCATTAAGAGATATTATTGGACTACTACTTAAAAAAGTAGGTAATGCTAAAAATGCAAACTTTCTTGATGATATTAAGGAATTAGGATATCGCATGGCTTATGATGGTGGCCTTTCTTTTAATTTGGGTGATGTTATTATTCCTACTGTAAAAGAGGAATTAATAGAAAAAGCTAATGAAGAAGTAAATGAAGTAGTAAATAACTATGAAATGGGTTTCATTACTAATAATGAACGATATAACCAAATTATTGATATTTGGACACATACAAATTCTAAGCTTACTCAAACTTTGATGAACGAAATTTCATCAGATAGACAAGGTTTCAACTCGGTATATATGATGCTTGATTCTGGTGCAAGGGGTTCAAAGGAGCAAATTCGTCAGCTTTCAGGAATGAGGGGATTGATGGCAAAGCCACAGAAGTCTGGTGCTAAAGGAGCAGAAATTATTGAGAACCCAATTCTTTCAAACTTTAAGGAAGGTTTGTCAGTACTTGAGTACTTTATATCTACTCACGGTGCTCGTAAAGGTTTGGCCGATACAGCTCTAAAAACTGCGGATGCTGGTTATCTTACTCGTCGTTTGGTTGATGTTGCACAAGATGTAATTATCTCGGAACGTGATTGTGGTACTTTACGTGGATTAGTGGTTACAGCCCTAAAACGTAATGAAGAAGTAGTGGAAACACTCTTTGAACGTATCCTTGGCCGTACTTGTTTGCATGATGTTTACCATCCTGTTACAAATGAATTATTGGCTGAGTCTGGTGATGAACTGAATGAAATTAATTCAAAAGCAATTAATGATTCAGGTATTGAGCATATCGAAATTCGTTCAGTATTGACTTGTGAGTCTAAAAAAGGAGTTTGTGCAAAATGTTACGGACGAAATTTAGCCACTGGTCGTATGGTTCAAAAAGGAGAAGCTGTTGGAGTTATTGCTGCACAGTCGATTGGAGAGCCAGGAACACAGCTTACACTACGTACATTCCACGTTGGGGGTACAGCTTCAAACGTAGCAATTTCGTCTAGTATTATTGCTAAAAATGAAGGCCGTGTTGAAATGGATGAGCTACGTTATGTAGAATATACCAACGCCGAAGGCGAAAGTTATAAAATAGTAGTTGGTCGCTCTGCAGAAATGAGAGTTATTGACAAGAAAACTGGTGTAGTATTAGCTACACACCATATTCCTTATGCTTCAAATCTTTACTTTGATGATGGTGATACTCTGAAAAAAGGTGATCTGATTTGTACTTGGGATCCGTATAATGCTCAGATAGTTTCTGATGTTGATGGTAAATTGGTGTTTGAAAATATTATTGAAGGACAAACATTTAGAATTGAGTCTAATGACCAAACTGGTTACCAAGAAAAGGTAATTATTGAATCTAGATTGAAATCAAAAAATCCTATTGTAAAAGTTGTTGATAAAAAAGGCAAAGTACTTAAACAATATGATATTCCTGTAAATGCCCGTATTGTTATTTCTGAAGGAGATGATATTACTAAAGGTAAAGTAATTGTGAAAATCCCAAGAGCAATTGGTAAATCAGGTGATATTACCGGAGGTCTGCCGCGTGTTACTGAGCTATTTGAAGCTCGTAACCCTTCTGACCCTGCTATAGTTTCTGAAATTGACGGTGTTGTTTCTTTTGGCCCTAAATTGAAAAGAGGAAACAGAGAAGTTATTATTACTTCAAAAACTGGGGAAGAGAAAAAGTATTTAATTTCTACAGCTAAGCAGATTCTTGCTCAAGAGAACGATTATGTTAAGTCTGGCACCTCTCTTTCAGAAGGAGCTATGACACCAGCAAGTATATTGAACATTAAGGGGCCAACAAAAGTTCAGGAGTATATTGTGAACGAAGTTCAAGAAGTTTACCGCTTACAGGGTGTGAAAATTAATGATAAGCACTTTGAGGTGATAGTACGTCAAATGATGCGTAAAGTTGAAATCGTTGATCCAGGAGATACTCGTTTCTTAGAAAATGAAGTTGTGAATAAAATTGATTTCATGGGAGAAAATGATTGGATCTTTGGTAAGAAAGTTATTGTTGATTGTGGAGATTCAGAGATTGTAAAAGCAGGACAAATTATTAGTGCTCGTAAATTACGTGATGAGAATTCAAGCCTCAAGCGTAAAGATATGAAAACTATTGAAAGTCGCGAAGCTAAAGCTGCAACTGCTAATCAAATTCTTCAAGGAATTACTAAAGCTTCACTTCAAACTAAGAGCTTTATATCAGCTGCATCATTCCAGGAGACTACAAAGGTATTAACTGATGCTGCACTAAGTGCAAAAAGAGATACTTTGATGGGACTGAAAGAGAATGTAATTGTTGGTCATAAAATTCCAGCAGGAACTGGCTTACGTGAATATGATAAACTTATAGTAGCTAATAGATTAGAGCTTGAAGCTCTACAAGCTGAAGAAGTATCCGATGAGGTTACTACACAGGAATTTACTAGCGAAGTATAATATCTAAACTAAATATTAAAGAAAAGGTACACTAAGTGCCTTTTCTTTTTTTTTGCTTTAATTTTTTTTATAATACTAAACCTTATAAATACTAATATATTATGGAGAGTAAAAATCAAAATAAGCAGGGCGAGTTAAATATTGAATTGTCTGAGGATGTTTCTCAAGGTACATATTCAAATCTTGCAATTATTACCCATTCAAATTCAGAGTTTATAGTGGATTTTATTAGAATGATGCCTGGAGTTCCTAAGGCTAAAGTAAAATCAAGAATTATTCTTACCCCTCAGCATGCAAAGCGACTAATGCGTGCGCTAATTGATAATGTGCAAAAGTATGAAGGAATGCATGGCGAAATTAAAGATGCTGATGAAGGTATGACTTTACCAATGAATTTTGGTGGCCCTAATGCTCAGGCATAATTGATTGGAGTGAAATCAAGCTATTCAAATTCTATTAGTTTGGCTTATCTTTATTTCGCTCAAATCATTTTCTAATCCAAAGTCTCATAAACAGAGTTCTTACTGATAAACTCAGGGATTATATCTTTCATTAACTTTACAATCTTTTGATTGTCTTGAGAATCGAAAAGTTGAATTAGCTTTTCGATTTTTTGGTTTATTGCTGCATATTCGTAGTTTCTAACTTTGGCAATCATTATTTTATGATGACTTGTGGGTAAGGTGTTCTCGTCGGTAGCAAGTAATTCTTCATAGAGCTTTTCTCCTGGTCGCAACCCAGTGAATACAATCTGTATATCCTTGCCAACTTCTAGCCCCGATAATTTAATCATCTTCTTAGCTAAATCAACTATCTTCACAGAATTACCCATATTAAATACGAAGATCTCACCACCATTGCCTTTATTTCCTGCCTCTAATACTAACTGACAAGCTTCTGGAATAGTCATAAAATAACGTGTAATATCTTGGTGAGTAAGTGTAATTGGTCCACCCTCCTGTATTTGCTTTGTAAACAAAGGAATTACAGATCCATTGGAGCCTAAAACATTACCAAATCTAGTAGTAATATATTTGGTGTTGGAATCAGTATTTAAGGATTGAACATACACTTCTGCAATACGCTTTGAAGCACCCATTACATTAGTAGGATTTACAGCTTTATCAGTGGAAATAAGTATAAATTTTTCCACACCATTCTCATGGGCTAAGTCTGCAAGTATTTTTGTGCCATTAACATTTGTAAAAATTGCCTCGCTAGGATTATTCTCCATCATTGGTACATGCTTATAAGCTGCAGCATGAAAAATAATATTTGGTTTATACTCTTCAAAAATTCGTAGCATTCTGCTTTTGTTTCTAATATCACCAATTACAAATTCTATATTGGGAAGTTTATATTGATTTAACTCCAATTCAATATGGTATAATGGTGTTTCGGCGGAATCAATTACTAAGATCTTTTTTGGCTGAAATTGAATTACTTGTCTAACTATTTCGCTGCCAATAGAGCCTGCACCGCCTGTTATTAATATGGTTTTACCATTAATTTCCTTAGCAGTAGCTGTTCTGTCTAGTTTTATTTCATCCCTTTCGAGAAGCTCTAAAATATCAATATTTTTAATCTGATTTGCGCTAAGCTCCCCATTAATCCATTTCTTAACAGGAGGAACATATTGAATCTTAGTATTATACTTAAAGCATAATTCTGCAAGTTCATTCTTACGTTGATTGCTGGTATTTTGAGCAGAAATAATTAATTTATCGACATCATTTTTCTCAAGTAATTTACTTAAGTCTTCAGCGGAGTATATTTTTATATTATCAATTTTCTTCCCCTGCTTCCTATTGTCATCATCAATTAAAGCAATTACTTTGGTCTCACTCAATTGCTGCTTGAGAGCTTGCAATGTAAAAAGAGCTGCTTCTCCAGCGCCAAAAATTATTATTTTCTCACCTTGTAATGCCGGGGTTTTCATTTCCCAATATGTGGCTTTAACAAGTAGTCTAAATGCAATTAATCCAACAGTAGAGGCAATAAATTCAATTATTAGAATTGCCCTTGGGATAATTATTATTTCGTAAAAATAGAAATAGATATAATCGAAAGCGCCTAAAACAATGCTTCCTGCTAATAGAATAAAAATAATACGTGTTACATCTTCTGTCTCAGTATATCTTATAATACCACTAAATGATTTTGTAATAATAAAACTTAATAGTCGCACACCCATAAAGATTGAAAGAGCCGTAGGTAATAGTTCGATTTCATTATAAGGGATAGAGAAATTGAATCGTAATAAATACGAAATCATCACTGAAAAGAAAATAATTACCAGATCAATAAGTAAAATAATGCTTCTAGGAGTACTCCTATTATAACTCGCCATGTGAAATAGTTTTAAGACTACAAATTTAGAGAAAAATCTTTATTGAAATATTTATATAAGGTATATCTTTAAATGGGATTTATTATTCTTTATCTTTCATCCATTTCCATGCCGGAATTGCATTTATGACCTTGTTCTCAAAAGTAAATTTATCTTCTTGATTCATTGTGATGATTAAACCTCGATTAAGCTTAAAAAAATCCATCGCTTCTATAACACCATTTAATTCTCGATTCATATTGTCAGAATGCAATTCATAGGTTACTTGTATAGCATATATAATTTCACCCTTGTATTTTACAACGAAATCACATTCCCCTTTACCTTGGAAGTAATATATCTCTTTGTATTTTCTTCTTAAAAAAAGAAATACGACATTTTCAAGAACACGACCTTTATCTTTGGAAAAACTAAGAGTATTCACTCTGCTTAGCGCTGTATCAATTGAGTATATTTTCTTTGGATTTACTGATTGCTTTTTTAAAGAGTAGTTAAACTTTGGTATCTCAAATAAAATATAGCTATCTAAGAAATATGAAATATATTGTGCCACTGAATTAGTAGAGCCTATATCAAATATATTACGTAGATTGCCATATGACAACTGTTTACCTGTATTGCTAATTAAATATAAACCAAGTTCTTTTATTGTTTTTGTATTTCTAAGGTTATACCTAACCACAATATCACGGATTATTATATCTGAGAATAGTTGCTGTAAATAATCATCATTCTCATTTTGAAGGTATCCTGCAATTCCTCCTTTGTGCATATAATCTGAGAATGTATCAATATTATAACCTACATTATTGAAGCCTACAAATTCAGAATAGGAGAAAGGGAATAGCTCATAAGTAATATGTCTTCCTGTTAGTTTTGTTCCTAGTTCACGGCTTAATAGGGAGGCGTTTGACCCTGTGATATATATCTTAATGCCCTGGTCGTGAATAGTTCTAATAAAGTTTTCCCATTGATCAATATTTTGTATCTCGTCAAAAAAGTATGCCTCATTTTCACGCTGATTATTAAAGACTGTTAATAGTTTGTCAAAATCACTAACAACAAAACTTGTGTTTCTGTGATCTTCAAAATTATAGAAGCAAGTGTTTTTATTGTAGGCTCTTATTAATTGTCGTAATAAAACACTTTTTCCAACTCGTCGCATTCCAGAGATAATTATTATAAAGCTACTCGTAATATCTATATTGGTAATTAGATCCCTTTGGATTTCACCAATGATTGGTCGAATTAATCTATTCTGATTGCTGTATATCTCAGATATTGTATCTAGTAACATGGGATGTTAAATTGTATATTAGTAAAATATAAAAATGTATTTTGCAAATATACAAAATATTATTGGATTCATTCGTAATATTTTGAATTAGAAATTAATAGTTTTATTGAAACCTATAAATTAATATATCATTTTATAGCTCATTTGTTAAATAATTGCTTTATTTAAAAAATAAACTTAGGAATTGAATCCTATTTGATTG
>JAOZKO010000255.1 GCA_029935325.1 Bacteroidales bacterium | reverse complement strand
CTTACCATTCTTTACCATTTTTTACAACTCTTTACAATTCTTTTACAATCCTTTTACAATCCTTTACAACCCATTACAATCCTTTACAACCCATTACAAAAAAAAACCTCCAGCGGGAGCCAGAGGCAATTGAATGTGTAAGCGTTAATTAGTAGTGATTATATTTAATCCTATTAGACTATCCCGACTTGTTTCATGTTATTTTTATTTGTGTAAAACTCAAAAAAATCGATATAAATCATGGAACAAAAATAATACGCCAAAACAGGAATTACAATACCCAGAAACAATGATATTTAAGTAATGGTTTTTAGGGATGGAAAAATACCTAATTTCAGTCTTGTTTAAAAAATGGATATTTATTACTTTTGCTTTTTACAATTTAAAACATTAAATTATTATGAAACATATTAAAACAAATTTACTGACAGTGATTTTATTTGCATTTATACTTACCGCTTGCAATAATAGTGCTAATAAGAATCAAGAAAAAACTAATGATACTAAAGCCATAAAAGAGCTTAGCTATTATCCTCAATTACCAATCAATAGTGAATTAACCGATGTGCAGATCGACATAAATGAAGCCTATTTTGAAATAGAAAAGATTATTAATGAGAGTTATTCTTTTCAGGTACATATTGATTCTGCAGATAGTAGTATTAAGATAGCAGTTCCTACACTTACAAGTGATGAGGTTGTGAGTGTGTTTGTGGGTGAAGCAGATGGTCAGGATGTTATAGATATTCAGCTTGCTGCTAATCCTGATAATCTGGCATTTGGCGCTATTTCTTATCTAAAACTTCCAATAGCTCCGGATTTCGATTCATGTTTGATTAGATTGTTTAGTGATGATGGAGAAGTTGTAATATTAAATCAAAAGGTCATTGAAAATGAGAATGCTTTCAATAGTGAAATTGACGAATATTCTTTGACTGCAACAAATACAAGCCTCAATACTTATGCTTTTCCTGCTCATTTTAAGGGTTTCTTCGAAAATGATAATTGCTTTTTTATCAATAAAATAGATTTAGCAGATGACACGGCATATCGAATTGAATTATTTGATTTTACTGATTATGAGCAGAGAATTAGTTCTATTACTTATGACGTCGATGGTAATTATTTATTGGTGAAAGTTATAATTGATGAGAATCAAGATGTCAACTTAGGAGGAACTAAATTGGCTTATTTAGTTTTTGATATTGACGCAGAGACTTATTATGGAACAAATAAAATAAAAATTGAAAAGCGAACTGCTTCACGTAAAGCAAGAAAAACTATTTCAAAATCAGTTAATAAGGGGAACCAAAACCAAAAACAAAAGCAATAGATATATCCTTTGTTTAAGTGAATGATTAAAAATATTATCAGTAGCTTGTCTCCTCTAGATATCTTATAAATATGAATATAAATACTAAAATATTTCGGAATTATTTGGTTTTAATAATCTTAATAATGTTAAGCCTTGGGCTATCAAATACTTTATTGGGGCAAAATAAAGCAAATAGTAAATACGATGTTTCAAACAGTGATACATTAGTGCTTGATAGTTTATTTGCTGAAGCAAGGTTATTAAGTTATAAAAATTCGCAAAAGACAATCGTATTAATAAATGAACTTATAGCGAT
This sequence comes from Bacteroidales bacterium, assembly GCA_029935325.1. Classification (GTDB taxonomy): domain Bacteria; phylum Bacteroidota; class Bacteroidia; order Bacteroidales; family UBA1556; genus UBA6267. Next base: position 2,773 of record JAOZKO010000255.1, on the reverse strand, counting down.
TGCTAAAACAAATAATTATCAAAGGAGACTAGTAAATTATTATGGCTTAATGGGAAGAATGCTTCTAAATAATAGTGATTTAGATAAGTCAATAGAGTATTTACTGATGGCTGCTAAAGTGAGCCAAGGTATTAATAATATAGATCTTGATTTGGAAGTGAATAATAATCTTGCATTCTTCTATATTAAGAATCTAGAATTTGACCAAGCGAAAACCTATTTGTCATATTTAATGAAAAACTTAAATAAGACAAATAATAAATTACTAAAAATACGCATTACAAATACCATTGGAAACTATTACTCAGATTTAAATTTTTATACCGAAGAAGGAAATTCCTTTGTGGATAGCGCATTGACTTATTTTAATATTTCATTGCAAATTTCTATTGAGTTACAAGATGCGGATTTGATGGCTGCAAATTATATTAGTTTAGGAATTTGCTATTATGATAAAGAGGATTATAAAACCTCAAAAGATTACTATTTATTAGCATTACAACAGAGTGAAATAATAAATGACTCAATAGGAATTGCTAGTATCAAGTCAAATATTGGTAGTGTATTTTTTGATCAGGAGGATTATAAAGAGGCAATAAAGCATTATGAGGAGGCAAAGTCTATTTATATACAAATGGAATATGTCCATGGAGATTTTCTTACTGATTTTTTGCTAGCTGATGCCCATGCCGCTATGGAAGATTATAAAAGTGCTTATCTATACTATGTAGATGGTACTATGAAATATGATAGCATTTTTAATCTTGAGAAAGAAGAAATAATCAATGATTTATTGGTAAAATATGAAACACAGAAAAAGGAAAGTGAAATTAATCAACAAAAAGAACAGATTAAGTTAGTAGAAGCAAAAAGTAAAAGTAGAAAATTAGTTATTATTACCCTTACTATTATCATTGCATTTATTATTGTTATAACCTTGTTTTTAATAAAAGCTTCTCGAGATAAGCATAAACTAATACTTAAAGAGGTTGAGATTAAAAATCAAGAGATTAATAAGTTGTTAAAAGAACAAGAACTTAAGTCTTATGCTTCGATGCTTGAAGGACAAGATAAAGAAAGACAAAGAGTTGCCTCTGATTTACATGATAGGCTTGGAGGTATATTATCCACCGTAAAAGCTTATTTCCAAACCATTGACGATAAGATTAGTAGCCTTGAGGTTAAAACAGTAAGTCAATTTAATAAGGCCTCTGATTTATTGAGCGAGGCAGTGGACGAGGTACGGAATATAAGTCATGATTTACATAGTGGAGTACTTAAGAATTTCGGATTGCTTGTGGCAATTAATGATCTTAAAAACACTATAGAGCTTACAGGTCAACTTAGTGTTGAACTTTTTATTTCAGGAGATAGGAAGGATATGTCAGCCTCTACAGAGATTGATATTTACCGATTAATACAAGAGCTTTTTAGTAATACGATGAAGCATGCTGAGGCCGATAAAGTTACCATTCAAATAAGTTTCATGGATAACAGTATTAATATTATTTTTGAAGATGATGGAATTGGATTCGATATGAGCAATATTAAAAAAGGTATTGGCCTTAAAAATATTGAAGCTAGAGCCAAGAAAATGAATGGTGAAGTGAATATTGATTCAAGATTAGGAAGAGGCACAATAGTGATAATTGATATACCGATAATATGATAAAAATTGCGATTGCTGATGATCACACTATGTTTTGTGATGGAATAAAATCGGTTCTAGAGAGTGCGGATGAATTTAGTGTGGTGAAAATTGTTGAAAACGGCCAATTATTACTAGATTTTTTAGCAAAGAATGAGGTCGATATTGTCCTTATGGATATTAATATGACCGTTGTGAATGGGGTAGAAGCAAGCAGAAAAGTTCTAAAGCTATACCCTAAAATAAAAATAATTGTACTCTCAATGTATAAAAAGCCCGCAATTATTAAGGAATTGCTTGAATTAGGTGTACATGCTTATGTACTTAAAGATGCAGAAAAAGGAGAGCTAGTTAAAGCTATAGACAAAGTGATATTAGGAGAAAAATATTATGATTCAAGAGTTAAAGATGTTTTTCTAGATCAATACCTATCACCAAATAAGGCGGTAAACATTCAGGTAACTCCTCGCGAGAAAGAAATCTTAATACTTATTTGTGAAGGATATACCTCACAGCAAATTGCAGATAAATTATTTATTAGCAGTAGTACTGTTGAAACTCATCGAAAAAATTTATTATCTAAAACTGGCGCAAACAATTCGGCTGGGCTAGTAAAATATGCTTACGAGAATGATATTATTATTTAGATTGGTGTAAAAGGGTTTAGGTTGAATATAAAGTGAAGTTGCGAGGAGGAGAATGGGCGAAGTTGTGATGGTGTGATGAGAAAGCGAAGCGCCTTAGCGGACTTTGCGTGAACCATTTAAAGGCTAAAGGCTAAAATTTAAAGGCTAAAGTAAAATGTGTAAGGTTTAGGTTAAGCAAAGCACCTTTGTGTCTTAGCGCCTTAGCGGTTAAGAAAAAAAGCATAGCGTCTTAGCGTGAACCACTTTACCATTCTTTACCATTCTTTACCACCTTTTACAACTCTTTACAATTTCTTACAATTCTTTACAATCCTTTACCATCCTTTACCACAAAAAAAGCCCCCAGTAAAAATTACCAGAGGCTTCAACCAATATGAAAAATAGATTATTTAAGGCTGAATTACAACTTTTCCGCGATAAACAATCTTATCTTTAGTATTTAAATAAACAAAATAAACTCCCTTGGATAAAGTCTGAT